>CANBFZ010000261.1 GCA_947367725.1 uncultured Eubacterium sp. | reverse complement strand
TTCCACAATGTTTACAATACTTCATTTCTTTTTTCCTTTCTACTCTACCGCATTCAAAATATATGTTGCAGAACCTACAGCTGCTTCTATCTCATGTACATAACGAGAAACAGTTCCCGGGTCTCGCTGCATTTTTTCTGCAACTTTCTTGAATGAGCCATATTGTTGATACAATTTCCACATTCGTTCCTTTTCTTTTTGGGTTACGCGCGTTCCTTTTGCCATAGATTATTTCACAACCTTATCTTCTGGGCGCAGCATAGTGTTTTTAATTACTTTTTCAAACTGCTCCTTTATATACGTTTCAGCAGTATATTTCTTTTCCTTTAAGCCTCCCTCTTCAAGAATCTTGTTAATTTTGTCAAGCTGCGTAAAAAAGTTTTTTGGCAGTATGATTCGTTCTTTTTCTGTGTCAATAATAATTCTCATATTCTTTCCTTCCTTTTCTGTATTCCGTAAACCATTACATAATTTGCAATTAGATTATACCCCCCCCCAATGAAAATTTGTCAATCCCCAAATCATCTGCATTTTTTCAGCAGTTTTCCATTATTTCAAAATTTTTCGGAATCCAGCAAGATTTTTTTGTTTTTGTCGAAATCCATTTCATTTCACTAATTTTTTCTTGAAATTATAATAATCATGTTCAAATCACTGTAAATAGTGCTAAAATTTTCTAAATCCAGCAAAATCAATTTGATTTCGCCAATTTTCAATGAAATTCCCTTATATTTCTTTGTTTCAAATGAAAAAGAGAAGATATTACTATCTTCCCTCTTCGTTCTATCTCGTATTTAGTTCTTCGGCTATAAAGATTCCATCTCTAACGCCCTCTTTGTAGGCGCAGGTCACAAGACGATTTAAAGCTTCCAGCTCCACTTCGTCCATACCTTCCGCTACATCGTCATACTCCCACTTTGTCATATACCCGTAAAAATCTGTGTTCTTGCAAATGTCAGGTTTCGCTATCATCGTATTTCTCCAATTCCTTGTCACCATATCTTATCGCTTTATTCTCTCTCCTGCTCTCCGCATCTGCGCAAGCGGGGAAAGCTGCTCGTAGTTATTAGCAATATCAGAATCGAATATGGTACAATAGTGTTTCGTCATCTTTAAAGTTGAATGACCCAGTATTTTTTGAAGAGTAAAAACATCACCGCCGCAATCTATCAAATACTTTCTTGCAAAAGTATGTCTAAACAAATGAATGCTCGTTTTCTTTACTCCTCTTGCAGTGTTATAATGCACTATGGCTAGACGTAAAGCATTTTCTGTAAGTTGCTCACCGTATTGATTGCAAAACAGATAATCAGACAACTCTCCTTTCCTGACTGCCATGTACTCCGAAAGGATTGAACACATTAAATTGCAAAGTGGAATAATCTGCACTTTCTTGTTTTTCGTGTGTCTAAAATTAACTTGCTTTGCCGTTATATCTACATCTCCGTTTCGTATATTTCTTATTGTTGCCGCACGGCAGCCGCTATTCATAAGGAAATTTATAATCACCCAATTTCTATATTCACAAAACCCACTTTCTTTTTTAGGTTTTTTTAGCAGCTTCTCTAATTCTTCATCTGTGTAAGTTGGCTTGATTGTTTCAATTTCCTTTATGCTCTCTATACTCACCTCACTAATGCCTTCCTGATTGCACCAGTTCAAAAAAGTTTTCATAACTCTAACATAACTGCTGATACTATTTTGTGCCAGCCCTGCTTCTCGCATAGAAACCACCATTTTATTCAGTTTTTCTTTCGTCAATTCCCTTAAAGGTTCTTCAATGTCTAAATGCTTTGAAACACTCTGCAAATGCTCATAATATTTCTTAATCGTGACGTCCGCTCTTCCTTTTGCCTTTGCCGACAAAACAAAGTCATCAAAAACTTTTTTTATTGTCTTTTCTCCAACGTCATTCATTTTAATTTTCTTCATAATTACACCGCTTCCTTTCCAATTTTTCCAGCTTTACGGAAGTGGTCTGACTGCGTTTCAAAAAACGAAAAAACACGTTGAAAAATCAACGTGTTTTCCGCTTGGAGCTGTTGAGCAGATTCGAACTGCCGAACCTCTTCCTTACCAAGGAAGTGCTCTACCGACTGAGCTACAACAGCACATCAAGCTTTTATATATTACTATAGTTTTTCCTCTTTGTCAATGGTAAATCCAAAAATTCTGCAGCAGCGTCGACTCAACTCTCCAGATACAACTCCACTTTTTTCTTGATTCGCTGGATGGCATTATCTACCGCTTTTGTCGACTTCCGCAAGCGCAGTGCAATCTCTTTGTAACTGCGCCCCTTCAGCATCTGTTCCCAGACCTGATTTTCCATCGGACTGAACAAATTTTGCTCATTGGCTTTGAGAAATTCCACCACTTCCCGCATCAGCATCATCCCTTCCGGATCAGTATCTGCACGATTTGCCGCAAGCTTTTCTTCCAGCGCCGAAGTTTCGTCATTCTCCGTCTGCTGCTGTGCACTTAAAGACACCGACTCATTGAGAATCTGATGCTTCTGCCGATTGGCTGCTTTAATCGCAGTGATGATCTGCCGATTCACACAAAGTTCTGCAAAAGTCCGGAAAGACGCGTCCCGATTTTCATCGAAATCGCGAATCGCCTTAAAAATGCCAATCATGCCTTCCTGCACGACGTCTTCCATATCGCCGCCTGCAATAAAATAGGTCTTCGACTTATTTCTGGCGAGCTCCTTATATTTATTGATCAAATACTCGTAAGCGGTACTGCTGCCCTCCTGCGCCATCTTTACAACGGACTCGTCAGTGAAAACATTCAAATCTTTATTTTCCATCTCTCTGTCTGCGCACCTCATAAAGCAATACTGCCGCCGCATTAGAAGCATTCAGCGACGTAATGTTTCCCACCATCGGCATGGAAACCACGAAATCACATTTCTTTCTGACAAGCTGACTAATGCCCGCACCTTCACTGCCGATGACGATGGCAAGTTTGCCGCGTAAATCCTGTTCATAATAAGCAGTTCCGCCCATATCACAGGCGGCAATCCAGAAACCATCTGCTTTTAACTGATCCATCGCTTGGCTGATATTGGCAACTTTTACACACGGCATGTACTCAATGGCGCCCGCCGAAGACTTTGCGACAGTTTCCGTCAAACCGCAGGACCTGCGCTTTGGTATAATGATCCCATGTGCACCAGCACATTCGGCGCTTCGCATAATCGCACCCAAATTGTGCGGATCTTCCAGGTTATCTAAAATCACCACCAGAGGCGGTGCACCAGCGGCTTCCGCTTTGGCATAAATATCTTCCATCTGGCTGTAATGATAGGCCGATGCATAAGCAATTACGCCCTGATGGGGTGCACCACCTGCAATCCTATCAAGGGTTTGCTTGTCACTCTGATAAATCGGAATTGATTTTTCCTTCGCCATCGCAATGATCTTTGCGATAGAGCCCTCAGCACCTTTTCCCACCAGAATTTTTTCCATCTCGCGCTCATTTTTGAGCGCCTCAATGACAGGATTTCTGCCTAAGATAGCGCCTGCCGGCAGTTCTGGCTGCCAAGATTCCTCTGCCAAACGCTTGCTTCGCGCCGGTGCAGAAGATTTTCCTTTTCCCTTGGTTTCTTCCGACGCTCTGTATGCTTTGCCTTTGCGTGCATTGATCGATGCCCAGTCTCGTTTATTTTTTGCCATTTT
>CANBFZ010000260.1 GCA_947367725.1 uncultured Eubacterium sp. | reverse complement strand
AAATTTCTATATGCCCCTGCTACACCAGCTTACGGCTGAATTGATATTTCGGATACCACCCAGACGCATCCCTTGATTCCAGCGTAAATCCGAACCGATCGCCAAAGTCCATATCCTCATCCTCTAAGTAAAGCGCCGTATAACCGCATTCTTTTAGATAAGCAAAAAAACTTTCCGCAAAGGCCGTCAGTTCTAGGCAGTCTTTTCCCTCGTTCGTCAGCCAGATGTTACAAAGTTCTGTGACGTCTTCCCTATAGTGAGCAATGCGTCCAAATCCAACTGTCTTTCCGTGAAGTGTTCCTGCAAAAACAGTGACGCTTTCTTCTTTCTCCGTTTCCTCAAATTCTATCTGCCGCGTTTCCGCTTTGGCTTCATAATCTTTTCGAAGAATGGCATAATACCTGCAGTCAGAAAGCCCCGCATTGTTTCTTGCCACTTCGCGCAAAGTGCCCTCATACTGCATACCGCATTTCTGCATGACCATCCCAGAATGCAGATTGAATACATCGTGTCTGGCTTCAATCCGATTATAATTGGTTTTCTGAAACAAAAAATCGATGACAGCCTGCAGCGCCTCCGACGCAATACCCTGATGCCAATACTTTTTTCCAATACAGTACCCAATGGCAATCATGCGAGTGTCTGCGTCCGATGCCGCCATACCAATACTGCCGATGGGTTCCCCCACCCCATCGGGCACAATCGCCCAGTTGAAAAAATCCTCTCTTCCATACTGGCATTCCCAGTCTTTTAATACCGCCTTCGTGACTTCGATATTCGCATGGGCAGGCCATGGCAAAAATTTCGTCACATCCCTGGAAGACGCCCAGTTTCGGTACATCGCCTGCGCATCCTCTAGATAAAATCTTCTCAGTGTCAGCCGTTTTGTTTTGATCGTTTGCGTGCCCATAGGTTCTCCTCTCGTTTTTTGTGACTATTATACACTATTTTCTTCTGTCACTCAACCCATGACGAAACTGCAATAAAGTAGTAGACTGCAGCAACCTCCTTTTGACACTTTATGCCCCCAAAAACAAACACTGTGGCAAAATTGTTGAATCCATGCATCTCTATAAGACGATAGCGATGGTGTGTTTTTCGACCTGTTTTTTCCTATTTATGTTCCAAATTTAATAGTTTCATTACAACCCCTGCAGCAATTTCACCCACTCTATGACTGTGATCACTATAAACTTCCAGTCCTTTATGCACTGCCGTATCCGTTATGGTTCGTACTGCTAAAAATGGGACATCATTGATATAACAGGCATGCACAATTCCGCCAGTTTCCATATCGACACAAAGCGGTGCAAAACGCTGGTTGATTTCATCTCGCCGCTCATCTTCAATAAACTGCTCGCCTGTCACCATCGTACCAAAAAAAAGCCGCTCCTCACAAGCACGGCTGTAAGCCTTTGCGAGGGCAAGCAGTTTCTCATCCCTCTTAAAGTAAACGGACTTCACATAGGGATATTCCTCTGTCAAAATACTGTCCTCCACGTCATAATACGCAACCTGCTCGCAAATCACAGTATCAAATATCTGCAAGACTGGGTGCATGCCACCTGCAGTACCGCTGTGAATGACTTTCTCTACTTGAAACGTGTCTATCATAATCTGTGCCGCAAGGGCTGCGTTTACTTTGCAAATTCCACACTGTACAGCTACGATATGGATCGTCCCCAGCTTTCCCTCGTGGAATGTCAGCTTCTTTTTTCAATGGTCTTTCGCTCTTCTATGTGCGCTAAAAACGGTTTTAATTCCGATTTACAGGTATTAAAAGATCGCATAACAAAATTCAGGATTTACAGGCAAGAAAGAGCGCCTCTTGCTTTCCTTCGCTCGAGACGCTCTTGATTTTTTTAATTTATTATGCCCACAACAGTTTCGCTTACCAATTTGGTCAGCTTACTTCGTATGAGATCTCTTCATTTTATATGTTGCCATCCCCAATAAGAGAGTCGCTCCCGCAAACATTCCAAACCAGATGAAAAGATTACTTGCATCTCCAGTTCTTGGAATCCACCACGGCAGTTCATCTGTTTCCGGATTCTGCTCCTTGATGATATTCTCAATTTCTTCTGGTGTTTTGATATTTTTGTCCGGTTTACCATCTCCATCCGTATCGATGTTAATATCTGGAATTCCATCTCCATCGATATCCACGTTGAGATCCGGAATCCCGTCTCCGTCCGTATCAATGTTAATGTCTGGAATTCCATCTCCATCGGTATCAATGTTAATGTCCGGTTTGCCATCTCCATTGGTGTCGATGTTAATGTCTGGCTTTCCGTCGCCATTGGTATCAATGTTGATGTCCGGCTTTCCATCTCCATTGGTGTCAATGTCAATATCTGGCTTTCCGTCGCCATTGGTATCAATATTGATATCCGGCTTTCCATCTCCGTCGGTATCAATGTTGATGTCCGGCTTTCCGTCCCCATCGGTGTCGATGTCAATATCCGGTTTGCCGTCCCCATTGGTATCGATATTGATATCTGGTTTGCCATCTCCGTCGGTATCAATGTCTACATCCGGTTTTCCGTCTCCATCGGTATCTTTATTGATGTCTGGTTTGCCATCTCCGTCGGTGTCTACGTTGACGTCTGGTTTGCCATCTCCATCGGTATCGATGTCTACATCTGGTTTGCCATCTCCATCGGTATCTTTATTGATGTCTGGTTTCCCGTCTCCGTCGGTATCTACGTTGACATCCGGTTTCTTATCTCCATCCGTATCAATGTTGATATCTGGTTTATCATCTCCGTCGGTATCGATGTTAATATCTGGCAATCCGTCATCGTCGGTATCAATGTTGATATCTGGAATCCCGTCATCGTTGGTGTCCTTGTTCAAATCTGGATCAATCAAGCTCGGTTTCCGTACATTGTAGGTCAAATTGATGGTGGTCTTATTTCCCTGTTTATCGGTTACCGTCTGGGTTACAATATATTTCCCCGGATTTGATAAATCGATTTCTGTAACCGGGTTTCCATCTCGATCGACGATAGAAATTTCAGAACGATCCACTTCCAGCAGACGTCCATCCAGACCAACGAATACATATCTTTTCTCGAATAATGCTTCCAATTCGTCCAGCGTAACCGTTTTACCTTTTTCCGTCTTCCGAGAGATACTATCGTTCACTTTACCATGCAATCGTAAAAGATCAGTACCATCTTCAATTCGCTCAATCTCGTCCGGAAACAGCTTCTTTCCATCCGGCTCACTGTCTGGATCATCCGGATCCACCTCTCCATTTGGAATCATCGGAATCGGTGGATTGACAAATGGGAAATTGTCCGGTTTATCCTTTTGTATCTTTGCTACAGCGCTGGATTCTTCGTAGTTATATCCCCCAGTGTATTTCACCTCTACGTCAATTTTTCCGGAATCTAAATTAGGAATGGCTGGATACTTCGTTCCACTAAAGTCAACTACAAGTTCTACTTCCCTATACGCATATCCGCCGTCCTCTGTCAACACAGTATTCTTTACTATATCCCCCGACGTTGCTTTGGATACTTGATTCTTAATCGGTGCGCCTACTTTTACACCATTTACATAGAACTGCATTTCTCCATCTGGCGCTTTACAGGTCGTCTTTCTATATTTATCTCCCTGTTTTATATTCGCTTTAAAGGTCATCGATTTTACAACCTTTTCGCCGTCTTTTTCTTCC
>CANBFZ010000259.1 GCA_947367725.1 uncultured Eubacterium sp. | reverse complement strand
AATGAAGACTATATTGACAAGAACGATGCCAGGTATGGCAAAGATTGCATTGGTTTTATTGCAGAGCAAGTGCATGAAGTATATCCGATTGCTGCAGATATGGAAACAGGCATGCCAACCAACTGGGAGGAACGGTATCTCATACCGCCGATGCTCAAGCTAATCCAAGACCAGAAAAAAGAAATTGATAAACTAAAAGAATCGATAGAAGCGTTGAAAGGGGAAATACAAAATGGAATATGAAAAATTAAAGAATATCTATAACACGTTAAATTTGGTGGAAACGAAAGGCCAGTCTACTGTGTTCATGGCAGCATGTCTCAGTACTTTGCGGGAACTGCTTGCCGCAGCGCCTTTTGAACCAGAAACATCGGAGAAAGAGAGGGTGTAAGATATGCGCAGAGGAACGACACCCACGCTGCAGTTTGAAACGGAATGGGACTGGACAGGGTACGAACTGCTGCTGACAATGGTTTGTGGCGCAGAGAATACCGAACTGACATTTGACGATAGCAGATTGACGGTGGACGGTTCCACCGTGTATCTGTCTTTGACACAGGAAGAGACATTGCAGTTTGAGAAATCGGTGCAGTGTCAGTTAAAAGGAAAAAAGGACGGTATCGTATTAGCGACAGATATTATTCGCGTCAAAGTATTGCCGATTTTGAATGAGGAGGTTATGTAATATGGGAAATACAACAGGTATGCCGTTTATGAACACGGAAGTAATCAGAATGACCCAAGAAAATGTTCTGAAAGGGGATAAGGGAGAAAAAGGAGACGCTTTTACTTACGAAGACTTTACCACAGAGCAGTTGGAAGCGCTGCGCGGTCCACAAGGTGACAAAGGAGAAAAAGGGGATCGAGGCGAACAAGGGATTCCGGGTGTTCCGGGAGAGAAAGGCGAGACTGGTGAACGCGGACCGCAAGGTCTGCAAGGTGACAAAGGAGAAAAAGGGGATCGAGGCGAACAGGGGATTCCAGGTGTTCCGGGAGAGAAAGGCGAAACTGGCGAACGCGGACCGCAAGGTCCGCAAGGATTACAGGGCTTGCAGGGCGAAACGGGACCCCAGGGACCAAAAGGTGAAACCGGGACAGGGTTTAAAGTAAGCGGCCATTTTGCGACACTGGCGGATCTGCAAACGCAGGTCACACCGTTTGAAGGGGCGGCTTACGGCGTTGGCACGGCGCAGCCCTATGATATCTATATTTATAATGCGGTGAATGGCACATGGGTCAATCATGGATCCCTGCAGGGTGCAAAAGGAGAGAAAGGTGACAAAGGGGATGCTGGTGTCCCGGGACCGCAAGGGGAGAAAGGTGATCCGTTTACTTATGCTGATTTTACTGTAGAACAGTTGGAAACCCTGAGAGGACCGCAAGGGGAGAAGGGAGAAAAAGGTGACAAAGGAGAAAAAGGGGATGCAGCATCCTACGAAAATGTGTACCAAAAGGACGAGGAATCTTATGCGTTTCATGGGAATACAACGATTGAAAGCAATCAGACATCTGCGGCGTTCAATGATGATGGATTTAGCCTGCAAGGGGGACTCATGTCTATCCAAGCAGATGTGAATGAAAAAGAGCTGCAGATTAGAAGTAATAGTATCGTAATAGGAGGTGCCGACGTATCTAGTGGAATTAGAGAAAGAACACATTTTGTGATTGGTGAGTCTGGAATGTCTATGCAAAATGCAAATACATTACCAGGTGCACTAATTTTCAGAAATATTGCTTTTAGCACAGAGGAACCGATACAAGGATTTGGATACAATGGGGATATCTGGATCCAATATGAAGAATAGGAGGTGGTTATATGACAGATATAATGCGGGCACCTGAAGTTACAGGTGGAGGAGAAAATTGGGTTAATTGCGGAGTTTCCGTAGCGCAGGTCATTGATATTGCATATAAAGGACAGGTATATGGCGTGTCATTACCGCCTGCAAAATATAAAGTGGAAGTGTGGGGTGCGGAAGGTGGCTACCGCAGCGTTGCTGCAAATGCTGGAAAGGGCGGATATTCTGTAGGAGAGCTAACACTTACAGAAAATACGATACTTTATGTCTATGCAGGCGGCAGTGGAAATACAGGCAAAACAGAGGGAGGATTTAATGGTGGCGGAAGCCGCGATACCTATAATGGCGGAGGTGGCGCATCTGATATTAGAATTGCACAAGATTCTCTTTATGCGCGTGTCATTGTTGCCGGAGGTGGCGGCTCTGACGGTGCTGCCAGTAAAAAAGGGATGTATGGCGGCGGTCTTACTGGTGGCACTGCGACAGAAAATTATGGAACAGGAGGCGGAGGCGGAACCCAAACTGCTGGTGGTACTGGTAGCGCATCTGCATCTGGAACAGGAACCTCTGGAACTTATGGTGATTTTGGAATTGGAGGAAAAGGATATCGTGCATCTTCTGGCTATGGCGGTGCTGGAGGTGGCGGCTGGTATGGTGGAGCAGGTGCTTATCCCGATGGCTCTGGCGATGATGATCGCGGCGGAGGCGGTGGAAGCGGTTATATTTATACATCGTCCAGTGCGGCAGATTATCCATCAGGATGCTTACTGCAAGAATCACACTACTTAGAAAATGCTACGATGAAAGCAGGCAATGAAGCCTTTCTTTCCCCAAGAGGGGTATTAGAAACTGGGCATAGCGGCGATGGATATTGTAGAATTACTGTGCTGGAAGTATTAAAGAATAATGATTTTTCTACTTTAGTTAAAATAGATGATAATTGGAAACATGTAGTCGCTGGTTTTGTTAAAATCAATGATACATGGAAAAATGCAAGAAGTATTTTTACAAAAGTGAATGATGCATGGACGAAGTCCACGAAAGTATTCCCGAATGGAAAGATATGGACAAAAGTTGAAACGATACCTGAGACCCTAACGTCTATGTCTTATAATAAAGAACTGAATTTGTACAGGGCTATCGGTGCAAGTGGTAAACATTATTACACATTGGATGGCATTACATGGACGCAGGACAACCTTCCAAGTTCAGGTTTTAGTATTGGATATGGGAATGGAACCTATATTGCATCAGGTGCAGATTCTGTTTATTATTCCACCGATGGGAAAAATTGGAATATCAATAATAACGCCACTACAGCGCGAGGAATAGGAGATATTAATTATGGCAATGGTGTTTGGGTTGCCAGAAAATCTTCGACAGGACTTTTGTATTCAACCAACGGAATAAATTGGACTACTAGCAATGTTACGGATGACCAATTATATGGAATCTATTATGCAAATCATTTATGGCTTGCATTCAGTGGTAGTAGTTTAGGAAAGCCGCTTTATTATTCTATCGATGGAAAAACCTGGACCGTGACAAATTTTACTAACTACGCAAAAATTTATGATATCAAGTATGCCAATCATAAATGGATCGCTTGTGGGTATGATGGGGTGTATTATTCATTAGATGGAAAGACTTGGCAGAGAGGGACGGGATTAGACTATATACACTGTTATAATATTGATTATGATGAAGATCATGGAATTTGGTGCACGGCAACGTATAATCATGGAATCGCAACTTCTACCGATGGAGAAACATGGACGCATGAAGCAAATGGAACTGGCACAGTTTATTTTAGTGAAGTTTGCTATCGTAATAAAATGTGGGTAGGTAAAACTTCTGTATACGCAGGAGGATTATATTATTCAAAAGACGGTTTG
>CANBFZ010000258.1 GCA_947367725.1 uncultured Eubacterium sp. | reverse complement strand
AAACAAACAATAAAAAACGAAATTTCTTTTAAGTACCATAATTTTTATATCGAAATTACAATTATCCACTTATATACAGCATTTATAGGTAATTCAATGATAAAAAACACATACTTTACTACTAAATTGCCACAATTGAATGCGCCTTGATATGATAGGGAGATTCCACAATAAAAAACTGTGCATCTCCCCTGATTCATTCATACTGATATCTTATTTATAAGACTCTTTTGTGTCTTTTTTTGGTTTCATGGACCAAAACACTACATTCATTACAATAACAATCAGCAACACAACTGCCATAGCCACCCAAAAGCCGATATTAAGACCAAGCCATTCGGTAGTTCCAAAAAGGGTCATCCAAAGTTCTTTCCAGTTCATCATTCCACCTCCTTAAAGCAGTTCTCCGAAATGACGGACATAGGCTTTTTTTAAACTTGTTGCCAAAGTCATATACAGCAGAATACATGGAATCAGATAAGCAAAGTATGCTGCAGGCAATGCAACAAATCCAAGCATAGTTCCAAACACAGTAAACGGAATAATGGTCAGAACTATAATTCCAGTCATTGTTAGCAAAGTCACCGGAGCTGATGCACGACTCTGAACAAAAGGCAGCTTTGGAGTACGACTCATGTGAATGACTAATGTCTGGCTCCACATAGATTCCACGAACCACCCTGCTTGGAACATCCCGATATACTGTGCCTGAAGCATTGCCAGTTCTGCACCGCTGAAATGAGCAGGCAAATCATTAAATAATACACCATTCGATACGAACAATGGACAAAATACAAAGTACATAAAAATATAGGTTGTAAAATCAAAGATAGAACTGGTTGGTCCAATCCAGATCATAAAACTTCCAACACTAGAAGCGTCCCATTTACGAGGTTTGGTAATAAACTCCTCATCCACATTATCCCAAGGAATTGCAGTACAGGATAAATCATAAATTAAGTTTAGAAATATAAGATGAACACTCATCATTGGTAAGAAAGGTAACAAAGCAGATGCAGCAAGCACTGAGAACATATTGCCGAAGTTGGATGAAGCAGTCATTTTAATGTACTTGATCATGTTGGCATATGTCTTTCGTCCCTCAATAATACCCTGTTCCAAAACCATCAGATCTTTTTCCAATAGAATAATGTCAGCAGATTCTTTTGCCACGTCCACGGCGGTATCCACCGAAATACCAATATCGGCGGCTTTCATAGCTGCAGCATCATTAATACCGTCACCCATGAAACCGACCGTATGACCATTTTCACGGAGAACAGAAACCACACGGGCTTTCTGATCAGGGGTTAGCTTTGCAAATACATCTGTAGACTCTGCCACTCTTGCAAGCTCTGCATCGCCCATTTGTTCCAAATCAGAACCGAGAAGCATATTGCGAACCTCTAATCCCACCTGCTTGCAGATAGTTCGAGTCACTTTGTCGTTGTCACCTGTCAAAATTTTGGTTATAACACCATGGTCTTTCAGAGCTTTAATAGCATCCGCAGTAGATTCTTTTGGAGGATCAAGGAATGCCAGATATCCAATCAGTACCATATCACACTCATCTTTAACACCAAATGCGCCGATTGGGGAAGGATTACTCTTCTGTGCAATAGCTAGTACGCGGAATCCCTTATCGTTAAGATTGTCCACTGTCTCCAGAATTCTGTAACGAACGTCATCAGTCAGAGGCTGCACTCCTCCATTACACTCTGCAAACGCACAAATAGAGAGCATTTCTTCCACAGCACCTTTTGTTACCATCTGGGTCTTACCCTTATTATCCTGTACCACTGTAGTCAGACGACGACGTGTGAAGTCAAAAGGAATCTCATCTACTTTCACATAGTTTTCAGACAGGTCAATGAGACGCGAATCTGCGGCTTCCTCTTCCTCAGTCTTATGGATAATTGCCAAATCCATCAGGTTTTTATAGCCAGTCTGGAAGTAACTATTGAGGTAAGCGTGACGCAGTACTCGCGTATCGTCCTCGCCATTTACATTCAGATGGTATTCCAGCACAACCTTATCCTGGGTCAGCGTGCCAGTCTTGTCAGTACAGAGAATATCAATAGCACCGAAGTTCTGAATGGAATTGAGGTTTTTAACAATTGTCTGCTTCTTGCTCATGGAAACAGCGCCTTTCGCAAGACAGGTTGTTACAATCATCGGCAACATTTCTGGTGTCAAACCAACAGCAATAGAAACGCCGAATAAGAAGGCCGCCAACCAATCGCCCTTGGTGATACCATTGACAAAGAATACCAGCGGAACCATAATGAGCATAAAACGAATCAATACCCAAGAAACGGCATTGACACCCTTGGTAAAGCTTGTTTCAACCGCTTCTCCAGCAACTGCGGACGCCATAGAGCCAAACAGAGTATGATCGCCAACACAAACAACAACAGCTGTTGCGCTACCAGAAATTACATTACTCCCCATAAAAGCAATGTTTGTGTAATCAGTCACGCTTTCTTTCTGAGCACTTACATTGGGTGTTTTTTCAATAGGTTCACTCTCACCAGTAAGACTTGCCTGACTGACAAACAAATCCTTCGCATCCAAAATACGAACATCCGCCGGAATCATATCTCCAGCAGAAAGATGCACAATATCTCCCACCACCAAATCATCCATAGGAAGTTCTTTTTTTTCATAGTTTCTACGAGTAACTGTACAAGTGGTCGTAATCATGGCTAACAATTTCTCTGCTGCATTTCCGCTTCTGGATTCCTGTACAAAACGAAGCGTACCGGAAATGAATACCATTGTTAAAATGATTACAACAGTCAGGGAATCAAAGTCCTCTGGCACACTGCCAAACAGAGAAAAATACGGAAAAATCATATCTGTAATTGTGGATACTAAAGCCAGACAAAATAAAATGGCGGTAAATGGATTGATAAATGCGCCAACCAGTCGTTTTGCCAGAGATTTCTTTTTTTCATGAGTGACTTTATTGGTACCATATTTAGCACGACTTACGGATACTTCATCTACTTCTAAGCCACGAAGTGTGGTATGAAGTTTTTTTAAAACTTCTTTAATAGGATTGGTTGCCGCAAATTGAATGCGGCGGTTCTGTTCGTCACGGATGACTGCCTTTTCTACAGTCTGGCGAACAGCCATACGATTTTCTTTTTTGTTCATTGGTCTTACCTCCTTGAATTTTTGTAGGGGCAAGGAAGATGATATGAGGGACACGGAATCTGTGGACACTCATACAATATTCTCTGCCTTCGTGGACTGCCTTCAGAGTCCATGTCTTTCACCTCACAATCTTTAAAAGCTATCTATGTGAAACCGCAATGGGAATTACGGTCTGCGGTATCGGTTACTTTTTTCGATATACCAGACATCTAAGCCGGCAAGTATCATCCATACAATCATTGCATATACAAACCAGTGGTTTGAAAATAAGGGCAAAAATCCTTTTACCAGAAAGATGACACCGTTTAAGGTAATGATTCCTCCGATATTGCGGCAAAGAGGGATAATTCGGAGTTTATCCTTCTCTTTTTGCGGCATATTTTTCCATAGGGAAAGATGAAGGTAGCCTTTTCCAAAGGCAAACCAAAGACCGGCAAGGGTAAATAGGATTCCAAAAAAAATGCAGGTAAAGTCCATTGGCTGATCCTCCTTTTAGTGATAGAAGCAGCTGCTTCGTTTCGTCAGTTTCAAAAGTTTGGTGATAAGTACAATCATGGTGGTAGCAAGAATAACCCAGACCACAGCACTTATCTGATACC
>CANBFZ010000257.1 GCA_947367725.1 uncultured Eubacterium sp. | reverse complement strand
ACGTAGGAACAGCGGTTGCACTGGGCGCAGCTTGCGGCGTCCCAAAGAGGAATTCTGGTGGCGATGCCTCTCTTTTCGTAAGCAGTGGTTCCCATCGGCATGGTGCCGTCCTCGTAGCCCGCAAAGGTAGATACCGGCAAAGTATCGCCTTTCTGCGCGTTGAGGGGCATGAGAATTTCTCTGATAAAGGCAGGCAGCTTAGCTGTATCTGCAACAGTTTTCTCTGCACCGGCATCTTCACTGAGCTCTACTTTCTGCACACACTGCATACCTGCGTTGATGGCCTGCAGATTCTTCTGCACCACTGCCTCGCCCTTCTTTACAAAGGATTTTCTCGCGGCATCTTTCATCTGCTGCAAGGCTTCTTCCTCCGGCAAAATCTCCGCCAGCTTAAAGAATGCCGCCTGCAGCACCATGCTGATTCTGTTTCCAAGGCCCAGACTTTCGGCGATGCCATTTGCGTCTATGATATAAACCTTCGCGCCCTTTTCCATCAGCGTCATCTTTACTTCCTTCGGCAGATTTTTATCGGTTTCCTCCGCCGTCCAGCGCGTGTTAAGAAGGAAAATCCCGCCTTTTTTCAGTTCTGTCACAATATCATATTTATCCAGGAATGACTGATTATGGCAGGCGATGAAATCCGCTGATTTTACCAGATAGGTGGACAAAATCGGCTCGTTTCCAAAGCGGAGATGGCTCTTGGTGATGCCGAAGGATTTTTTCGTGTCGTACTCAAAATATCCTTGGGCGTACATCGGCGTGTTCTGACCGATAATTTTAATGGAGTTCTTATTTGCGCCCACCGTGCCGTCACTGCCAAGGCCCCAGAACTTGCAGGCTTTCGTATCTCCCCCGGAAATGCTGAAGCTTTCATCTACCGGGATAGAAAGTCCCGTCACATCATCTTCGATGCCCACGGTGAATTCCTTTGCCGGACAGTCTTTGGCCAGATGGTCGAAGACTGCTTTCATCTGCGCTGGCGTGGTATCCTTGGAAGAAAGTCCGTAGCGTCCGCCGCAGAGATACGGCTTTTGCTCTTCATTGGCGAAGGCGCCGCAAACGGTTAAATACAGTGGTTCGCCCACAGCACCCATTTCCTTGCAGCGATCCAGCACAGCGATTTTCTTTACGGTCTTCGGCAGGGCTTTCAGGAAATATTCCGCCGAAAACGGATTAAACAGGTGCACCTGCAGATATCCGACTTTTTCACCGCGAAGGTTTAACGCCTCTACAGTTTCTCTCGCCGCGCCGCTGACGGAACCCATTGCGATGATGACCCGCTCTGCATCCATTGCACCGTAATAGTTGAACAGATGGTAGTCCTCCCCTGTAATCCTATTGATTTCCGCCATATATGCCTCTACGACAGCAGGTACGGCATCGTAAGCCGCGTTATTTGCTTCACGGAACTGGAAATATACGTCGGGATTCTGCACCGTGCACCGCAGGGTCGGATGGTCCGGATTAAGCGCTTCTGCGCGGAATTTTGCCAGCGCTTCCCTGTCCAGCAGCCTGTCGAATTCTTCATAAGGAATGGCTCTGATTTTCTGCATCTCGGGGGAAGTTCTGAAACCGTCAAAGAAGTGCATAAACGGCACTCTGCTTTTGATGGCGGAAAGATGGGCGATGCCCGCAAGGTCCATGGTTTCCTGCACGCTGCCCGATGACAGCTGGGCAAAGCCGGTCTGTCTGCAGTTCATCACATCGCTGTGATCGCCGAAGATGGACATCGCGTGGGTGCCCACGGTACGTGAGGCCACATGAAGCACGCCCGGCTGTCTGGTGCCACTGATTCTGTGCAGCGCCGGAATCATCAGCATGAGCCCCTGAGACGATGTGAAGGTGGTGGCCAGAGAACCAGCCTCCAAAGCGCCGTGAACGGCTCCAGCCGCCCCTGCTTCCGACTGCATTTCCACCAGGGTTACAGGCTGTCCGAACAAATTCTTTTTTCCAAGAGCTGACCACTGATCCGTCTTTTCCGCCATCGGTGAAGACGGCGTAATCGGGTAAATAGCTGCAATCTCAGAAAAAGCGTAAGCCGCATAGGCTGCTGCTTCGTTTCCATCTGCTACCATGATGTACTGCTGTTTATCTATCTTCTGTTTGTCCATAGAAAAAATCCTCCTTAGAAGTGTTGTGTTCGTACGTTCTCTTCTATGGAGGATTTTACCATCATTTTAATTATGCATAAAACGGTAAATATTCATGTTTAAAATTCTATATAGGAATATTTCTATTTCATCCGTCTTTTTTCTTTTACTGCCCCGGTGCAAAGGCCCATAGAGCCTAAGAGCAGAAGCATGCACCAGAAAAGAAGCTGTGTTTCGTCCCCAGTCTTAGGAGATGCAGCAGACATCGGTTCTGCCTCTGCCCCGCTTTCCGTCTGGTTCAGCGTTTCTCCCGGCGCTTTTCCCGGTGTTTCTCCCGGCGCTTTATCAAGAGGCAGTCTCGGATCATCAATATTGATATCCGGTACATCCGGATGGTCTTTATCATCACCGTCACCCGGCTGCTGCGGATGATCGCTGTCTGCCGAATGATCCGGTGTGCCCGGTGTTACATCGCCAGGTATTACGATAATCGGCTTCTTCTGTTCCTTTTCCGTTGTCGCGGTAAGGAATGCTCCATCGCTGCGTCCAACCGGACTGCTTGCATAAAGAATGATATCATAGTTCTCGCCTTCCTGCAGCTGTTCGATGGTCACGGTTTTTATTTCACCTGCAGCAGCATCCGCGGTTTCCACAGTTTTTAGCAGCTTTCCATCCTGATAAATCTCAATCAGATAGCCGGTTGGCGCCGGTTGATTTTCTCCGGCAGAAGGAACCGTCCACCTCAGCGTAATTGCATCGGTTTTCACAGATGTCTCCGCCTGCGGCGCCTCTGGAACTTTCAGCTGCGCTGTCAGCGTACCAAAGAGTCCGTCTCCCTTAACGGTTAGTATTGTGCCGATTAAATCTTCCGCTGCGATTGCTGAAATAGTTTTTCCCGTCTGCCCATTGCTCCAGGTGAATTGGCAGAGACCCTCTTCTGTTCCATCCTTCAGCTGCGCCTTTAATGTATAGGAACCGTCAGGTTCTTTCTCAACTGTAATGACCGGTGTGCCTGTCAGTTCTTCCATGCCGCTCACCAGCAGATACTGTAATTTTAACGTTTCATAGGACTGCTGTAATTTTTCCAAAGGCGGTTCCTCGCTGCGGAGCAAATCATCGGCGGCGGTCAGTGCGTTCTGGAATTCCTGCCAGTGCGGCGATGTGCCATACTCAGCTTCCGTCAATGCTTCCGCCTGATCAACCAGCTTGCTCAGCGCGATGAGCGCCTGGAACGTATCGTGTTCCTCTTCAATATCACCGATTAGCTCACAGAATGGATAGTCGCGGTTGTACGCTGTCACAATTGCTTTATGGTCGATTCTAAGTCCGTCAGCAGTCATTGCATCGAGAAAACGGTCAAGGAGCGACTCCGGCAAATTGCACATGAGCATAAATTCGCTGGAGTAAGAAGGTCCGTCATATGGCTGCTCTGCTGCCTCATAGCCTTCTATCCCTGCCAGATACCCAACGGTTTGATTCAAATTTTCCTGCTCCATGGTAATCACGGGAATTCCAAGCTCATTGAGAATGCTGCGGAGGCGATGTCCTCTGGAAGAAGTATCATCCAGATTATACAGTACCACATGATAAGGCAGGATATCTTCTTCCGCGCCGATGATTGGAACGGAAGCAGAAACGTAATCCACCTCTTCGCCATCCCATTCTGTATGAGGCAGTCTC
>CANBFZ010000256.1 GCA_947367725.1 uncultured Eubacterium sp. | reverse complement strand
CGCTCTTCCGATCTTATCAAGAAGGTTTTCGGCAATATTGGAACGATTTTCGGATGTCCGATCCAGGGAAAAATACCGATCGAAAAAGCTTATGAATTTGTAGATCGGGCTTTTGACATTGGATTTGACGAGATTGAACATTCTGATCCTGACGGCATCGCAGATCCGGAAACTGTATATCGCTATTTTTCTCATGTCCTGCAGAAGTATCCGGATGCATCAATGCATTCCTTCCATGTCCATGATATACGCGGCATGGGGATGGCATCTTACTGTGCAGCGATGGAGGCAGGCGTCAGAACCTTTGACTGCAGCCTGGGCGGCATTGGCGGACAAGTTGCGAATATTGTCGACAGCGTACCTGTCAAGGGGATCGGCGCATATTACTTTGATACGGAGAGAACCGGTCTGGTGGAAACCTGCGACTTTGTGTCCATGGTAAATGCCATGGGGATTGATACTGGAATCGATGAGAAAAAGTGCTGTACAATTGCGCAGATGACGGAACGAATTTTAGGACGCACGCTGCATTCCTTTACAGCAGCAATCAAATAACAGAGGAGATGATAAAATGAAAACAAGCAGCTATTCCGGCTTTTTCAAGCTGGATACAGAGACAAGAATGCGGGAGGTTGCCGAATTTGCGGGACTTTCTTTCGCAGAACAGGAAGTTCTCAGAAGCGCGGATTCTTTGGATATGGACAAGGCGGATCACATGGTAGAAAATGTAATTGGCAGATTCGCGCTGCCGATGGGCGTTGCCATTAACTTTATCATAAACGGTAAAGACGTGGTAATTCCCATGGTGACAGAAGAACCGTCTGTCATTGCGGCATGCAGCAATGCGGCAAAGATGGCAAGACCGGCAGGCGGCTTTACAGCAAGTACCTCCGGCAATATCATGATTGCGCAGATTCAGATGCTGCGCGTACCTGCGCCTTTTGCAGCAAAGAGTATGATTTTAGAGAAAAAAGAGGAAATTTTGCGAATCTGTAACGAAAAAGATCCGGTTTTGGTCAGCTTTGGCGGAGGCGCAAAAGATGTGGAGGTCAGAATCATAGATTCGGCGGAAGGTCCTATGGTGATTGTGCATCTTCTGGTGGATACCCTGGACGCCATGGGCGCAAATGCGGTAAACACCATGGCAGAAACAGTTTCTCCTTACATAGAGGAATTGACCGGCGGCATTGCGGAGCTGCGGATTTTGTCCAATCTGGCGGACAGGCGTGTGGTGCGGGCAAGAGCAACCTGGAAAAAGGAAGCAGTCGGCGGCGCAGAGGTGGTGGAAAAAATTCTCAGCGCTTATGCCTTTGCGGCGGCAGACCCTTACCGGGCAGCAACTCACAACAAAGGGATTATGAACGGAATTATTCCGGTGGTGCTGGCAACGGGAAATGATACCAGAGCCATTGAGTCCGGCGCCCATGCTTATGCGGCAAGAAACGGAAGATATACATCGCTGACCACATGGGAAAAGAATGCGGAGGGAGATTTAGTTGGCTGTATTGAAATGCCTATGGCGGTCGGACTTGTCGGCGGTGCTACCAAAATCCATCCGTCGGCACAAACAGCCGTGAAAATTTTAGATGTAAAAACTGCTGCAGAACTGGGACAGATCATCGCATCTGCCGGTCTTGCAAATAATCTGGCGGCGATGAAAGCGCTTGCGACAGAGGGCATCCAGCGGGGGCATATGTCTCTGCATGCGAGAAATTTGGCCAGCACTGTAGGTGCAAAGGGTGAAATGCTGGAGAAAATCGTGAAACAGATGGTGGCAGAGAAAAACGTACGCATGGAATATGCGGCTGCGCTTTTCGAACAGTATAAAAAGCAAGGAGATGAAGGCTGAATTGAAACAGAAAGTATTTATCAATGGTAAGATATTTACCTCAAATCCAAAGAGGCCGTATGCGGACTGCTTTGCAGTAGAGGACGGAAGAATTACTTTTATTGGAGATAGCAGCGATTTGCCGGAATATGACTGTGAAACTGTGGATTTGAAAGGAAAGCGCGTCATTCCCGGCTTTGTGGATACCCATATGCATCCGGTCATTTTGGCAGACTGCGCGGCGAAGATATCCTGCCTGCCGCCGGTGGTTCACTCCATTGAGGAATTGCAGGAGGAAATTCGTCTCGCAGCGTTAGAGAAAGAACCAGGAGAATGGATTTGCGGCTGGGGTTACGATGAAGAAAAGTTTGCAGAACACCGCGCGCCAAACCGGTATGATCTGGATAAGGCATCAGTGGATCATCCCATCGAACTGCTTCGTTCCTGCTCTCATATTCGGAGTGTCAACAGCAAAGCCCTTGCCCTTGCAGGGATTACAAAGGATACCCCAGATCCGCCAGGCGGAGAAATTGAACGGGATGCGGAAGGCGTACCGACGGGGATTCTCAAAGAAAATGCCCGCCATCTGGTCGGCGCGGTTTTGCCGGACAAATCCAGAGAGGTTATCGTGGATGGTCTAGTGGATCTGGGAAAGCTGTTGCTTTCTCAGGGGATTGTAGCGGTGACAGATATGGGAAACCTGGATGCAGTGGATTATTTTGATTATTATCAGGAAGCGGCAGAAAAGGGATTCCGACAGGATGTAGGCATGTATTATATTTGGGATTTGATTCGTAAAAATCCTGATTTCAGGTGGGACGCTGAGAAAGCGAACAAATCCAGGCAGATTCACAGAAATGGAATTAAGCTGATTGCAGACGGCAGTATCGGCGGAAGAACGGCCTGGATGGACAAACCCTATTTGGGTTCCTGTGACGAATGTGGCATTTCTGTGTGCAGCGACGAGGAAATCGAAAGCGCCATGAAATTTTGTCAGAAGCATCAGTGCCAGCTGGCTGTGCACACTATGGGGAAACGGGCAATCGACCGGATTGTGGATCTTGCGTATCAGACCGGATCGTGGCTTTGTGATATGCCGTCTGTTCGCATGGAACATATTACAGAACCGTCTCAGACTGCCATTGAAAAGGCGGCAGCAGGAAAAATTGCTTTTGCAACGCAGATGATTTTCCTGTATGCTGAAATTGAGAGTTATCGAAACAATTTGGGTATGGACTGGATCAAGGAGACCTATCCCATTTCTCATATGCTGGACTGCGGCGTGAAAGTGGCGCTGTCAACGGACGCGCCGGCAACCTCCTGGGCGCATCCGTCCGATCCGTTTCCGAATCTTCAGTGCGCGGTATCAAGAACGGCGTACGATGGAACGGACTGCGGTGAGAAAGGCAGCATCGATATCGAAACAGCCATCAGACTCTATACGAAAGAGGGCGCTGAGATTGCGGGGTTTTCTGATATCGGTCAGCTGGCAGAAGGCTTCCGGGCAAATTTTGCGGTATTGTCAGAGGATATTTTGCAAGCGCCGCCGGAGCGCTTTCCTGAAATTCAGGTGATGCAAACCTATATGGACGGCGAATGTGTGTATGACAGGACAAAGGATCAATAAAGCACAGATCCGATTTTTATCCTTACAGAATATCTTTTCCAAATATATTGTAGTAGAAAGGAAAAAACGATGCAAGCTATTATGAATTTTTGTATTGCGTGCGCCAACTGGTTTTGGGGACTTCCCATTCTGATTTTAATCGTTGGCGGCGGATTATATATGAGCCTTCGATTAGGCTTTCCACAGATTACAAGGCTCCGCTACATCTGTTCCCAGACTTTTGGCAAGATGTTTGTGAAAGCAGAAGCCGGTAAAATATCTCCTTTTGCGGCAACATGCTCTGCGCTGGGATCTTCCATCGGCGCATCCAATATCGTGGGCGTTCCGGT
>CANBFZ010000255.1 GCA_947367725.1 uncultured Eubacterium sp. | reverse complement strand
CTTCTCTTTTCGTCAATCCCTGTCTCTACAAGACATCCCCGTATTTCTTCTTTTGTAAAATCGCCTAATTGCGATAATGAGTTAGAAAGCGTCTTCCGACGCTGTCCAAACCCAGCTTTAATGCAGCGGAAAAATAATTTTTCATCCACCAGTGCCACCGGTTTTTCCTTTCGGATATCTAGACGCAATACCGCGGAATCTACTTTCGGTACTGGATAAAATACTTCTTTTGGCACCGCCGCAACGGTTGTCACGGTGCAGTAATACTGTACTGCCGCAGAAAGCGCACCATACGCTTTCGTGCCAGGTTGTGCCTTAATTCTATCCGCGACTTCTTTCTGCATCATTATGGTGATACTGTCACACGGCACATGCTGCTCCAGCAACGCCATAATAATGGGCGTTGTGATATAATACGGCAGGTTGCCAATGATTTTTGTCTTCCCGCAGTCTGCTTCTGCAATTATTTTGTGCAAGTCCACTTTCAATATGTCTTCATTGATAATTTCTACATGGTCAAACGCTTTCAACGTATCCCGCAGAATGGGAATTAAATTCCGATCAATTTCCACAGCAGTGACTTTCTTTGCAAGCTGGGCGGCTTCTTTGGTCAACACACCAATGCCAGGCCCGATCTCAATTACAAAATCCTCTTCTGTAATCTCCGTCGCATCAATAATTTTGTCGATGATATTTTTGTCTGTCAAAAAATTCTGTCCCAAACTCTTTGACAGTTTAAACCCGTACTGTTCTTTTACCTCTCGAATGGTAGAGGGTGCATATAGTTTCATCCAAGTTCCTTTGCCTTCTGATAGAATTCTTCTTTTGAAATCTGAAATTGATTCAGTTTCCTGAGAAAAGTCTTCGTATTTCCATATCCAATTGCCAGAAGATTCCCCAGCTTTTCCCGCCGCTCCTTTGCATCCTGCGTGCCGACAAGACCGCAGGCAATTAAATCTTCTCTGGTAAAAAGAGACGCACCGCCGCCATCTGTACAATGCGCTTGTTCTAAAGCAGCAATGATATCCGCAGGTTTGGCATTTTCAACGCCGACATTGCCTTTTTTCAACGCTTTACCCCTTGGCAAAAATGCCTGCTTGCAGCCTGGAAAGCGTTCCGCTACTTTTCTTCTGATTTTTTCACCGGCATAATCGGGATCTGTAAATACAATAATCCCCCGCTCCCGATACGCCTTTTCTATGATCGGCCACATGGAATCTGGCATTCCAAATCCGTGTGTTTCAATCGTCACAGCTGATACAGCTCTTCTGATTGCTGCTGTATCATCCCTGCCCTCTACTACAATGGCTTCTTTAATTACTTTTTTCGTCGTCTCCATCCTTGTCCTTTGCATTCTTTTCCTGGTCTAATATATACAGGATTTCTCCCGGTTTAATCATTCTTAGCTGAATTCTTGCCTGCTCTTCAATATATTCCAAATCGTTCACATTCTCCAGCTCTGCCCGCAGCGCCTCCTGCTGCTGCTGCAGATTCTGATTTTCATTCTCCAGGTTCTTTTGTTCTGCCCGCAGGTCAAACACCGTTTTCACGGACATACCAACGACCGCTATCAGCATAATCACTATAACGGTCAGGAGGATTCTTCCTTTATTCAGTCTGATTTTCTTCTTTCTTCGCACGCTGCCAACCGATGCTGATTCTCGGCTATGCGCTGCAGCTTTCTGCTGCTCTGCCTGCGTGAACTGCTGTACTCTCCCTTTTTTCCTCTTTTTCATACCTGTTACCCGATATTTATTTCTCTTTCAGTATACCATAAACGACTTTTTTCCACAAGAAAACGCCTGTCAGCATGGCGCATATTCCGTAAACGGTCAGCACACCATGAGAGGCACGATATACATACCTGTAAAACAGAAACGATGCAAAAATCCAAAATCCGAAGTAAATGGCAAGCTGCAGCCGCCTCCTGGTTCCGCAGCGCGCCATCAACCGGTCTCTTGCCGAAAACAGTAAACTCAAGGCAAGGCCGCAGTAGAACATGATAAAGAGCTGAAATAGTTCCCTCTGAATTAGTTCTGTCATTTTTTGAACCTTTGAAAGAGTTTTGTTTTCGCTTTTTTCTTTGTATACGTCAGTGCTTCAATTTCCCCTGTGGCTACCAGTTTTCCGTCCTCCAGATCCAGCATTTCTATATGCAGATTACTACCGCTGATGACAAGCCCTTCGTCTGCCAAATCTGCCAAAATCGTTTCTTCATCAAAAGCATCTACCGCCGTAACTTCACTGACGGTCAGCCTTTTCTTATTTTCCAGTTCAATGATATGATTTTCCATCGCATAGACCTCCTTTTAGGTAAGTATATGCTACGAACCGCAAAATTTTCCCGGAAAGGTCTGTTTTCAATACTTTAGGGACAATCCCGCTGATTTCTTATTCTATTTTACAAATAATTGAACGGATCTACTGCAACACCGTTTTTCACAACTTCAAAGTGACAATGGGAACCATAACTATTCCCGGTATTGCCCACTTCTCCGATTTTCTGTCCCTGATAAACTTTATCGCCAACACTGACATGAATTGCACTGCAGTGTCCGTATCTGGTGCGCATCCCGCCGCCATGATCAATTTCTATAAAGAGTCCGTATCCACTGTACCATCCGGCATAAACAACGGTTCCGCCGTCTGATGCATGAATCGGCGTCCCTGTTGGACACGCCAAATCCAATCCATCATGATTGCGGCCCCATCTCCAGCCAAATTCTGAAGTCAAGGTATACCCAGATACCGGCATAATAAAGGTGCCTGTCGGCGCTGTCTTTGGCAATTTCTTCGTGCCTTTCATCACAATCTTCTTGACTGCTTTTCGAATGGTTTCGGTTTCTAATACCTTTTTTCCAACCTCCACACCGTTTTCCCTGATAATCCGTGCTGTGACAACTCGTTTTCCATTGACACCTTTTTGGATGACCTTCGTTACATTTTCATACAGAGAATTATCCTCTCTATATTCCGTCTTATACTTTATTTTCTCGGCATAAGTGGCTTCTTCTTCCGTTACTACAGTCAGCGCAGGCACTGCCTGTGTAATAAGAATCTCATCTCCTGGAAACAAAGAATCTTCTCGCAGTTTCGGATTCATTTTTTTCAGTTCATCAAACGTCGTATCAAATTTTCTGGTGATCTCCGAATACGTATCGCCTGCTTTAACTACATAGACCTTCTCTTTTGAACCGCCGTCCATAATCTTTGCTTTTGCATCTTTGGTGCTGCTGATATAAGCAAGCTTGGTTTGCAACGGTGTGACTGCGACGTTTTCTTTAAATCCAATTTTCAAATATTTGATGTCGCCATCTTCCTCCATAAAAGATTTCTGCACACTGCGCAGTGTCGCTTCCGCTGCTTCTTTACTTTCACAGATGACAAAACACTGTCCGTCGATATAGATGCCATAGGCTTCTGCCTCCATATCCGACATGTAGGTCAGTCGCTTCAATACTGTGTCAATATCATCAATATCTTTATCCAGCACCACCACATTTTTAAATGTAATGTTGCTGTCTGTATCAATCTGAATTTTGGAGCCGTACTCTTCACTGAGTTCCTTGCTGACTAAATCCAGCACTTTGATAACGTCTTCCTGATTTTTTACATAACCCAGCACCTTTCCATTGTAGGAGTACTGGAAACCTGTCGCATAGTTCAGCATCGCAACCAGCGCCATGGCAACCAGAACGGCACCCGCAAAGTGGCTTAAAATGCTCTTCTTATGATCAACAAATTTTTTACGGTGTTTATGTGCCGCTGAAGCAGTATGGTATCTTAC
>CANBFZ010000254.1 GCA_947367725.1 uncultured Eubacterium sp. | reverse complement strand
TTCCTCCTTACTTACTGGTATTATATCATTGTTTCCAGTGTTTGTGTCAAGGTGTCCGCCAAATGGGGTCCACATTAGAAATCAAAAAAAGTGTCAATCCTGTCAATGTTTTATCGATGAAACATTGACAAAATTGACAGATTCTCGTTTTTCAGTCAACATTGGCAATGTTTAAGCCATTTTAGCTATGCCGCTACAGCCTGTTTTTGACAAAACACGCAGGAATGACGGAATTTGTCAACGTTACATAGAAGAAAAAGCTTTCATGCGTTCAACCGTGCTCAAAAACGAAGAAGTGATGCCCATGGATCCGAACCGTTTTCCCAAATCCCGGATTCGGTTGTCAAATGACAACTGTTTTTCGGGTTTCGGAAAACGCCAGGCACCCCTCAAAGCCCTGCAAAGACCCGTAAAGAACGCAAAGAAACCACCTACATCCGCAGCAAAGCGGCAAGGCAGCTTCTTACGCCCAAAGATTTTTATAATAAGATTGAAGTCAGCACCGGAAATGCCGCAATCAAAACCACCGCGGCGATTACTGCCAGAATGTAAGGCGCAAGCCCCTTTACCACGTCCACATAGCTTTCACCGGTTGTCGAGCATACGGTAAACAGGTTGACCCCGAAAGGCGGCGTAATATAGCCGACGACCAAGGCGATGACAAAGACCAGTCCCAGGTGGAGCGGATCAAAACCCAGGGCAAGCCCGGTCGGTACAATAATCGGCGCCAAAATGACCACCGACGCACTGGTTTCCATCAAAGTTCCCACGATGAACAAAAGCACCAGCAGTACTGCCATATACAGCACTTTGGTATGCAGCAGCGGCACTAAAAACGCAGTAATTGTCGCCGGAATTTTCCCCGCCGCCAGAAGCCAGCCAAAGACGTTGGCAGAGCCTACAATCAAAAGTCCCATGGCTGATACCACCGCCGATTTCTTTAAAATCTCGAAAAACTTTTTGAAAGTCATGCTCTTATAGCAAATCGCGATAAGCAAGCTGTATGTGCAGGCGATTGCAGCCGCCTCTGTCGCCGTAAAAATCCCCTTGTAGATACCGCCAAGCACCAAAATCGGCATAAACAGCGTGCCCGCAGCGCTCCATGTATACCGCAGCACTTCCTTTGCCGTATAGTGCTTGTCACTGACCGAAATATCCCAGCGCCTTGCCATCAGACTGTTCGCTGCAATCAACGCAACTGCCATCAAAACACCGGGCACAATGGCGCCTGTAAACAGATCAGGTACACTGACGCCCATGGTCGTGCCATAAATAATCATGACAATGCTGGGCGGAATCACAGGACCCAGCGCGCCGCCTGCCGCAACAAGCGCTGCGGCAGAATTTCTCGGATACCCTGCATCAATCAAGGCAGGATACATAATCGCGCCGATTGCCTAAAGCAGATGCTCGTGGGCTTTAAAGTTCAGATATTTCAGCAGGTCATTGGGATAGGTTGCCCAGTCGCTTGTCAGCGCCTCTTTGTTTGAAATCGCCACGCTGAGCATTCTCGTATGGTACTTGCACCAGAAATCCGTCGGGTGCAGACCGTATTTGCTGAAACCGGTTCCGTAAATGCCGTGCATATCCGCATAGCCGCTCAAATTGATGCACAAATCCGCCGCTTTCATCGCCTCAATCAGCACCTCGGGATAAGGACCACAAAGTGTATTATTGGTGATCTCGCTGGAGCTGCAGCCCACACCGGCAGCCGGGATGGTCATCGCAGTCACATAGCCTCCCTTTGATTCGTAGGCGATTCTGTACGCGTCCACAATCAGCGGATCCGTTGTCGTATCCGCAATCAAAAGCACTGATTCTCCCTCTGTAATAGGGCATGCGTTCCTTGCGCAGTTAAGCGTGCCCTTCATCATGTCTGAAAGTCTGATTGTCATAGTTCTCTCCTTTTCTCCTTCTCATCTTGCCGTTTCATGTTCTGCTTTTCAAACAACACATGGTTTATGATACGCAGTATATACCCCTCGTCGGATTTTGTCAATACATTTTTAATAATTTACTAATACACTTCTAATACATGTTGCGCAATTTATCTCTTGCATTTTTCTTTTAATTGTATTATAATTTTTACGACATCAGTTGCAGGAGGAGAAATCTTTATGACAAAAGGGCGTACCACTTTGCCATTATATTTGCAGATCGCGGCAAAGATAAGAAAACAGATCGAGACAGAGGATTACATGGCAGGCGACCGGCTTCCCTTTGAAAGCTGGTATATCGAGCATTACAACGTCAGCCGCGTTACAGTCAGGAAAGCCATCGACCAGTTAATTTCGGAAGGTGTGATTGAGCGCCGTCCCTATCAGGGGCTTTATGTATCCCAAAAAGAAATGCAGATGCACTCCGATTCACCGATTTATTCATTTGGCCTTTCCGATGACGATCCCAATATCACTTCAAAAATTATTTCTTTCGATATTCTTGGGGCATCAGAAAAGCTGAAACAAATTTTTCAGTACCAGAGCGAAGAAAAGACATACTACATCAATATTTTACGATATTACAACGGCACCCCGTTCACCATTCAGTCCGTCTATCTGAACAAAGAACTGCTGCCCGATTTAGATATTTTTTCTTTAAAGGACAGACCCCTTTACGAGATTATTGAAAAAGATTATCACCTTGCCATCAGCCACCTCAACGTGACCATGTCCATCTCCGTTCCCACAAAAGAACAGGCGGAATGGCTTTGCGTATCGCCGCTGGACAACCTGCTGGAAGCCACCGACTCCCTTTGTCTTTCTGACAATCAGGTCGTCCGCTACGCAACCTCCCTCTATACCAACGCCATTGATTACAATTACACGGTCTACAAATAAGCCGTGCATACGAAAAATCCCCGGAAAACCACTTAGGGTGTTCCGGGGATTTTTCGTTTACAATGCTTCCGTCTTAAAGGTTGTGTAGCCTTCATAGTAGTAGCTATGATCGATGCCTTTCATATAGATCTCACGGCTGTTGATGTCATCGGTTAAGGCATTTTTGAGCAGATGTTTCATTTCGATATCCGTTATGGGACTGGGGCATTTTATCAATATTTTCAAGCGCCGCTTCCAAATACATCACCGGCGCAAAGCGGAAATTGCTTTTTGCCATCTTTCTCTGCAATTGCAAAATGTTTCATCGGATAGGCGGTCGGAAACGCAAGGTCCATACAATGACGTCTGATTTCACCGTTACCAACACCAATCGAATTTTTAGCACCAATGGTGCAAATGAACCTTGCCTTGCGCAAATGCTATGTGCGGAATAATAAGTTTTAGATTTTTGCGATTTCAATCAAAACTTCCCATTTGCCGTAGCGTTTGCCACTTTCACGGCGGATATAGTTCTTTTCCTGTAGAGATTTCATCAGTCTTTTGATCGTTCTAAGTGATTTGCCTAATGCGTCTGCAAATTCTTGTTGTTTAGCAGTAGGATTTTTTACGATCAGTTCTAAAAGTGCCAGTTCTTCCAAAGTGCAATCCAAAGTGCCAAATTGACACTTTGGGGCTTCAGGAGTGGCACTTTGGAAAGTGTTTTTATCCACAAAATCAACGTGCATATAACGATTTTTCAATCTGCAAAGCGCAAGGAAAATCAATGTTTATTGCGGATTTATACATAATAAAGTAGATTCATTATGTCCTTGTTGCACAAATCACTTTTAATATTTAGTCCCATGGGTTATATTTCTTTTATATTCGGCAAAGCTATCTTCCGCATAGGCTATGGTTGACGGAATGTTTTTGCCGGATGCGCAAGACTTTCAAAGCAATCAGATTGCTTGGGCAAAAAAGAAAAGTCCAG
>CANBFZ010000253.1 GCA_947367725.1 uncultured Eubacterium sp. | reverse complement strand
GGCGCAGACGATCTTTTGCAGCAGCTGGACGGCAGAGTTTTGGTGGTCAATCCAAAACGAGAAAAATTTTCAATTGAAAAACTGCTGAGTTAATGGTAAATTGCCGAATAATACCGTTTATATTTTTTATAGAACATCAGATAATAAAGATAGAAAAAAGAAAGGAGTTTCGACATGAAAAAGACTAGATTTTTTCTAATGGCTTTATTACTGATGACTGTTCTGGTATTCACCAGCTGCGGAAATGACGACGATAAGGATACTGTTCCTGACAATCCGACAACGGATATAGAACAGGATGTCAAAGACGGCGCAGACGATGTCAAAGACGGTGCCGAAGACATTGGGGACGATATCAAAGACGGCGTAGATGATGCAGCCGATGATATGGAAGACGCTTTAGATCCTGACGACGGCGACGATGCAAGAACTGACGACAGAGATGACCATGATGCAAAGACAGCAGAGTAATAACCAAAAAGAAGGCCGCTCTAGTAAGAGCATGTAACGAAGCGCAGGGAAATTCCCTGCGTTTTACATTGATTCGCTGGAAATAAGAAAGGATTTCGTTTATAATAAAATCATGAAGAAGAATAGAAATCAGCAGGCAAGACCTGCCAAAACAGAAACCTTGACGGGTATTTTAGAGAAGACAAAGGGCGGATTCGGCTTTGTGCGGCAGGAGGAGGGCGGCGATATTTTCGTCAGTCGGCGAAATCTCCACGATGCGATGCACGGCGATTTTGTTCGGGTGGATCTGCTTCCGGTGCATCTGCGGACCAGGAACCGGGAAGGTATCATCGATAAAGTGCTGGAACGGGGTACAACAGAAGTGGTCGGCACCTTTCAGAAAAACAAGCGATTTGGATTTGTGATTCCCGACGATAAGCGAAACAGCGAGGATATCTTTATTAAAAAAGCAGATTTTCGAGGTGCGCAGCAAGGCGACAAAGTCGTTGCAAAGATTACACAATATCCAGAAAAAAATTGCAGTGCCGAAGGAAAAATCATAGAAATTATTTCCCGCTATGGAGAAGCAGGTGGTGAGATCAAAGCGTTGATCCGCGCAAATGGATTATATGAGACGTTTCCCAGCCGCGTCAATGCGGAGGCGAAAGCAAAATCGAAAGAGCCGATTACGGCAGAGATATTAAGAAGGCGAAGAGATTTGCGGGATAAAACCATTATCACCATTGACGGCGCCTCTGCCAAAGATTTGGATGATGCAGTTTCTGTAGAAATGACGCCCGCCGGCAACTTTCTGCTAGGCGTGCATATTGCGGATGTCAGTCATTATGTGGAAGCGGACGGACCGTTAGACCGGGAAGCGCTGAAACGGGGAAACAGCGTATATTTGCTTTCCAGAGTTGTTCCGATGCTGCCCAAAGTGCTGTCCAACGGCATTTGCAGCTTAAACCCCGGCGAGGATCGGCTGACCTTGTCGTGCCAGATGGAAATTGACCAGACCGGTCAGGTGGTGCAGCATGAGATCTTTGAAAGTGTCATTCATTCTAAGGCGAGAATGGTCTACGATGACGTTTCGGATATTTTGGAGACAGAAGATGCGATGTGCATTGAGAAATATCAGCTGATTTACGAAGATTTATTGCGTATGGGACGCCTTGCAGAGATTCTTAGAAACAGAAGAAAGGAAAAAGGCAGTCTGGATTTTGATTTTGATGAAGCCGAAATTCTGCTGGATGAAGAGGAAGTGCCGGTAGAAATCGGCATTGCGCAGCGCCGCGTTGCCAACCGTCTCATTGAGGAGTTTATGTTGGTTGCCAATCAGACTGTGGCGGAGCATTTTTACTGGATGGAATGTCCTTTTGTGTATCGTGTACACGAGAAACCAGATATAGAAAAAATGATAGAACTCAAGGCATTTCTGGCAGGTTTTGGGATCAATTTGCCGGGAAATCCAGACCATATTCATCCCAAAGCGCTAAACGATGTGCTTTTGCGGATCGAAGGGCAGCCTTATGAAAATATTGTCAGTACTGTGATGTTGCGTTCTATGAAAAAGGCATTTTACAGTATAGACTGTCAAGGCCATTTCGGATTGTCGTTTCCGTATTATTGCCATTTTACGTCGCCCATTCGCAGGTATCCGGACTTGATGATTCATCGGATCATCAAAGAAATCATCAGTGGCAGCATGAACGAGAAGAAGTTGAAACAGTATAAGCAGGATGCTGCGCTTGCGGCAGACACCGCCTCTGTGACGGAGCGAAAAGCGCAGAGCCTGGAGCGGGAAGTAGAAAAGATGAAAAAAGCCCAGTATATGCAGCAGCATATCGGCGCCTACTTCGACGGCGTCATCAGTGGAGTCACGAATTTTGGTATTTATGTGCAGCTGCCAGATACGGTAGAAGGCATGGTGCGTCTTGACAGCCTGCGGGACGATTACTACGACTATGAAGCGAGCAAGTACCGGGTTATCGGTAGACTGCGTCATAAGATTTATGCCCTGGGCGATCAGGTTACGGTCGAAGTGCTGGGCGCAAATCCTGCAGAGCGGCAGATCGATTTTCTGCTGGTTGAGTAGAAAAGGCCGGCGCCATCTGACGCCGGCTGTTTTGTGGAGATTTGCTTGCGCATAGGAATCTTTGATTCCGTCATACACACTTTTCTTATTTTTTAAAAATGTAGTTCGTTCAGTGTTTCCCGACATACGTAAAGGTTCATATCAGGACTTGCGCAGACAGACCATTTGACTAAAGCGGCAGTGCGGTTTTCGATTTCTATGGCGGTAATGGCGGCGGGATGTACACAGCTGCCGCAGTTGAAATACATGCCGCAATCGGTTTGTGTCAGTGTGGGTTTATGGGTGTGTCCTGCAATGAGAATACACTGTTTTTTGCAGCTGTAATCAATAAAGTTTTCTTCAATGCGCCGCACTTTTGTGTAGTTCTTTGCGGCGCTGGTAGGATCTTTGACGCCGCGTATTTCTAGTGGTTTCCAAAGATAACGAACCAGCCAGCGAGAGACTTTCCACATGCGGTCGTTGATAAAATCACCTTGGTAACCGTGAAACATGCAAAGCGGCGGCGCACTTTTACTTTCCCAGATGATTGATTCGTAGAAAGGAATCGGGGAGGATAGTCCGCGCCACAGATAAGCGCCGTTTTCTTTGCGTCGGTCGTGATTTCCAAAGATCATGTACAGCCGATTTGTATCGTGAAATTTTCGCAGCAGCTGGTAAATTTCCTGATGGGTTGCATATACATCGGAAAAGCGCCGGTTTTCCCACAGTTCGTCGCCGTCGCCCAGTTCGATGTATGTATATCCTGTGTTATAATAATGGTTTAGTGCGGCGGTATAGATGGGTCTGTTGCGCAGAAAATTATCTGCCCACGTGCCAGTGCCGCGGTGGCAGTCGCTCATCAGGACGATTTTGGGCAGCGTCTCGCTTTTCAGCCGCAGTGCCCGAGAAAATGATTGTTCAATACGAGTATACTTAGACATAAAAACACCTCTTGGCAGTATATGCTGTCAAGAGGTGTCTTTTGCTGTATTTATTTATTTTTTCGCTGTTCCTGTCTGGCTTTTTCCAGATCGGTGGGAAAGTAAAGCACATTGCCTTTCTTCTCTGCAGCAGAGGTAGTATTTTTTTTCGTCCTCTTTTCTGCGGTGTTGCTGCTATTTCCGCCGGTGGAAACCAGATAAAAGAGAAACAGACCAATTGCAAAGACCAAACCTAATAAAAATAGTGGCATTGTCTCACCTCCCGTTAAAACTATTATATCATGAAAGTGAAAGATGGCAAGGTGTTTTTCCCATGGTAAAGGCAAGAAACATTTTGTCAGTTGTGTCTATGCATTGTA
>CANBFZ010000252.1 GCA_947367725.1 uncultured Eubacterium sp. | reverse complement strand
TTAACCGATGAAACAACAGAAGAACAGCTTTCTCTCTTCGATGCGCCGCCAGAAAACCGCATCAAAAAAGAATCGATCGAACGTACGATGGACGACATCCGCAAAAAATTCGGCGACCGTTCTATCACCTTTGGACAGATTCTCGATAACGACATCGGCATTGACTTATGACTCTATAAATTGCACACTTTCAATGAAGTCGATACGCAGGAGGTATTCCTCCTGCTTTTTCTGTTTCATTCTAACTTTGATCCAGTCTTCATCCGCATCCAAAAGCATACATTCTTTTTTCTCCACCGCATAATCCGCCGCCTCAGACGCAAGCTCCAGTTTGACAAATTTGCCGATATTCTTCCCAAGAATCTCCCGCAGCGATGCTTTTTCTGCATCGACGTAACCTTCCTCCTTTAGAAAACCTTCCAGCTTTCTGACCCGCTCAGAAAGCGCAGAAACTTTATGCCACACCAGCAGCGCAAAGACAAAACCGAACACACCTAAGTACTCCATCACTTTTCCTCCTGTTCCAATTTAACAGAAGCGATGGCAGCAATCTGGATCAATTTCGTCTCTGTTTTCTTTCCATTCTGGTATTCCACATAAGCCCAACTTCCATCAAAATCTAAAATTCTACTTCTTTTATTGTTGACGTCAAAATCCATCTCTTCTCCTGTAAACGTAATTTTCACAGGCTTTCCCACGACTTCCCGAAGGAGTCGTGTTACTGGCTGCGGCGCATGCTTTTTGCTGCATTCCCCTGCGCTTTCGATCTGATCGTGCAAAAGATAATCACAGCTTACACCCAAAATATTAGAAAGTTGCACGATTTTTTCCATCTCCGGATAAGCCGTCTGCAGCTCCCATCTGGACACCGTCTGCCGCGTTACCTGCATCTGCGCCGCCAGCTGCTCCTGGGTCAAATTTTTTTCTTTTCGCGCCCGCGCAATCTTGCTTCCAATTCTCATCAGTTACCTCCTGTTTTCTGGGATTATCTTACCGCAAATTTGGAAGTGATGCAATGGCACAATGGTTTCAAAATGTAACATTTGGGTTGCATTTCTATACAGCCAGCCAATATTGCTCTATTCTAAAACTCACAGTGGCAAAAAAGGTCGTTTTATGATATAAATAATAGCAGAATGAAAAATTTGCTGGAGATGGGAGTAGAGAAATGAAGCAGGTTCCAGAAAACCCCTTTGATACCTATGTAGAAACACGCTCTGAAGAAGACAAAGGCAAGCTCAGAGATTTTTTTGAAGCATTTCATATGCACTGCCTGATGGCGGGAAAAGAAAAGAAAAAATTGCAGACGGATTTTGAACATGCATTGCTGTACTACAAAGAAGCCGGCACTGCGCTGGATACCGCGCTAGATTTGCTGGATATCCGTAATCTGGGCGGTTTTTACGCACGACCTTCTATTTTATGGTTCGGGTTGGATGACGCGGCAAAAATCTACCCGCTTTCGATGGAACATGGCAGCATGTCCGTGTTTCGCCTGTCTGTCTATCTGAAAAAACCTGTCATCCCCGCCCTCCTGCAGATGGCACTGAACTTTACCATCAAGCGGTTTCCCAGCTTTGCTACAACGCTAAAAAAGGGATTTTTCTGGCACTACCTGGATACGACAAAACGCCGTTTCTGCGTAGAAGCAGAGCACGATATTCCTTGTCAGCCGCTGAAAGTTTCTGCAAGTGGCTCTCAGTCGTTTCGCGTGGTGTACTATAAGAATCGCATCAGCGTGGAGTTCTTCCATGTGCTGACCGATGGAACCGGCGGCATCACCTTTTTAAAAGCCCTTACCGCAGAATATCTGCGGCTTACTGGCGTTGCAGTTTCTTTTGATGAAACACTTTGGGATCCTAACGAAACCCCCGACAGTGAAGAATTTGAGAATGCCTTTGCAAAAGTGCCGCTCTGCGACACTGCCTCAGGCTTTATCGACAGGCCTTCCGTACAGATGAGCGGCAGACTGAGCGAAAATAAGCCATGCCGCGTGATACACTTTAAAATGGACGCTGCCTCTCTAAAAGCTGCATCCGCAAAATATCATACGACCATCACGGTATATCTGTTAGCACTGCTATTTCTGGCAGGAAAGGCCGCAACCGATGAACTTTCCGGCGAGGCAAGCATCCAAGTGCCGGTCAACATGCGAAAATTCTATCCATCCAAGACAGTTCGGAATTTTTCCATGTACTGTAGCATTCGCCTGCCGCTTTCCGATATCAGCAACTTATCTGCCATCATCGACACCATCCACGCCCAATTACAGGAAAAGACTTCTAAAGAGACGATGTGCGAAATGCTGACCGCTACAGAAAAACTGGTGCATACGCTAAAATATATTCCCCTCCCCATCAAACAGCCGGTCGCAAAAATAGTGTATGGCTTTTTAGGAGATAAAATCTTTACAAACACCCTCTCCAATCTGGGGATTGTACACCTCCCCGCTTCCGTGTCGGAACACATCGAGAGTATGGATTTTGTGCTGGGAACCCCCATCACAAACCGGGCAAGCTGCGCCATGGTAACCATCAATGATATGGCTGTCCTATCGGTCACCAAAACAACCGTAGACCCTACTTTTGAAGAAAAATTACACGCGCTGCTTTGTGCAGACGGCATCCAGGTAAAAACAGAAGGGAGTCCACTTTATGAAGTTTGATATTACCTACCCGACCGTAGAAAAGCGGCGGCTAAAGCGAAACAAATTCCTGCACATCGTTCGCTGGCCCGTTCTATTTGCTGCAGTGATCTGTCCAGTGCTCAATCTGATCACTGGCGGCGATGCTTGGAGCATCATCGTTTTGATGGCACTTTATATGACATGGACGTTGATTTTATCGCCTGATCTTGTAGAATACAATCGGATCAGCCAATTTATCAAAGCTACGATCTGCACATGTGTACTGCTGAGTCTCATCAACATGTTTTTATCGTCAGGCTGGTGGGCCATGGAGGTGGTTCCCATCGTCTCTTTCTGCGGTCTTGTCGTTTCCGGCATCCTGTTTTTCACAGACCTGGAACGACAAAAACAGAATATGCTGCCCATGCTGCTGTTGATTTTCTTTGCTATCATAGGCTCCATCATCGGCCTGTCTTTATGGCATGAAGAAAGCCGCTGGGCGCTGGCTGTCATGGGCGTATTTGCAGTTTCTCTGCTCTTCGCCTGTATCGTTACCCTAGGCGCTGAATTTCTACGGGAACTGCGGCGAAGATTTCATACCAAATAGGATCCATGCTTTGGCTGCATTGCCAAAGTCTTGCCGTCTGAACCTTGATCTGCTTTTCCGCTTCCCGTTTGACGCACACCCCATAGACAAATTCCTGCGTGTTTTGAATTCAGTCAATAAGTAAGCCGGCTGCGCCGATTCTTTCCAAGTGAAAAGTTCTGCATTTTAAAGATAAAATAGCAAAAATGCAGAACCGAGTTCTGCAAATCCATGAAAAAAGCTATAAATTGCAGAACTTTTCAGATGAAATCATGGATCCAAAAGCAAAAAGTTCTGCATATCAGGTTCTAAATACCCAAAATGCAGAACTTTGCGCTTTCTATCCACTTTTCAGCGGTAGACTTTCTTTTATTCTATTTCTTTCTGTATTGCAATCTGCATCATGATGGCGCATTCCATGCGCTTTTTGAACAGCTTGCAGCCGTAATCGTAAACGCCTTTGATAGAGCCTGTGGCATGGTATGCATTGGCTGCACAGCCGCCGCTGCAGTAAAGCCGCGCCCAGCAATCCCGGCACTCTTCTCGTGCATAGACATTGCACATCTTAAAATCCTGCCGCGTCTTTTCATTGGTAATGCCGTTCCAGATATCGCCCATCT
>CANBFZ010000251.1 GCA_947367725.1 uncultured Eubacterium sp. | reverse complement strand
GCTATGCCAGCAGTTCAGCGGCAGACTTGCATGCACTGTATCAGTCCATGTCCTATCGAAGCACACAGAATTTGCTGTATCCGTATAGGCAGCCGGATATCACGGGACGAAACAATCAGGTGATTGAAATCAGAAATCGGGATGGTCGCTTAAATCAAGCGCTGTTTTTGCTAGATTCTAATGCGTATACTGGGGAGGGCCTCAATGCGTATGACTATATTCACGATGATCAGGTGGCGTGGTATGAGAAGCAGGTAAAGCGGCTTTCTGCAGAGGAAGGGCATACGGTGTCTTCGCTGGCATTTTTTCATATGCCGCTGCAGGAATATAAAGAAGCCTATACGCTTTATACGGCGGGCAGCAAGCAGGTGCAGTATCATTTTGGCATCATCGGGGAAACGATGATTGATCAAATTTGCTGTTCGGATCATCCCAGCAGTTTTTTCGATAAAGCGGTGGCGCTGGGCAGCACAAAAGCCATGTTCTGTGGTCACGATCACTACAATAATTTGTCGATCACCTATAAAGGGATTCGACTGACTTACGGTATGAGTATTGATTATTTGTCGATGCCGGGTATTGCGGAAGATACAGCACAGCGGGGCGGCACCTTGATTACCCTATATGAAAATTCCGATTTTGTGGTAGAGCAGGTGCGTCTTGCAGACATCCGCTGAGACGGCCATCAAACCAGTTTACGAAAGAAAAAATTTGTGCTAAAATATATAAAATATGAAAAAATAGAATGCTGTGAAATATCGCGAAAAAATATAACAGTTACATTTGAAAGGGACATACTATGAAACGGAAATTGACAAAATCAAAGTGTATGATGCTTTGTTTTTTACTGCTGATTGGAACCATTCCTTTTAACATACTATATGCAGAGGAAGAAGAGGATACGACGCCTTACGTACAGTATAATTTCAATAACAATCTGACGGATTCCAAAGGGCATTCTACCCTTACCGCATGGAGTTCGGTAGGAGATAATAATAGAAGCAATGCGACCACCAGCTTTGGAGAAGATGCGGATCATGGAACTTACTGGCAGTGGCACTCTAACACGGCCAGAGGCGGCGGCTTTTATATCGACATCGACAAGAACATTGGAGAAGAATATACCATCGGTCTGAAATTTTCTTTTGAAAATACCCTTGGCGGCTGGAGAAAGATTATCGACTACAAGAACTCGACGGTTGACACGGGATTTTACTTTTATAATGGCGGACATCTAAACTTTTATAATTACGGGGTCAACGGTGCTAGTGTGACACAGCCGAATCAGGTGGTGGACTTAATTGTCAGAAGAAATAAGGCGGGCACATTTGAAGCTTATGTGGTAGATGGAACAACGAAGAAGTTTGATATGTCGGTGCAGGACAGCAGCGATCAGGGCATACCAACGGTCGTTAATGGTAAAACCCGGTTGGGATTCTTCTTTGACGATATTGCTACCGCTGCAGAGGCATCGCCTGGCGGCAAGGTATACAACCTGAAGATTTGGGACAAGTATATGGATCCGGATAAGGTAATTGAAGCGCTGCTGCCCAATGGTACGGTCAATGTGCATTATACCGACGAAGATGGGGATGAAGTATTACCTGACGAAAAGGTCAGCGGCAAGAGCGGCAAGCCTTACTCTGTGGAACACAAAGAGGTATTTGGATACCAATATCTGCGCGCAGAGGGCGCGCCGACCAGCGGCACATTCCCAGACAGTGACGAAGTGGATGTGACCTTCCGATATAAATGTTTGATTCCATATACCGTAACCGCGCGCTATGTAGACGAAAGCGGCAAACAGCTTTGTGAAGACATCGTCGGAAAAGGCGCGGAAGGGAAGACGTATAAGGCGAACCAGCTGGAAATCGAGGACTATGAATTTGTGCGGGTCGAAGGCAACGTCACCGGTAAGTATACGAAAAAGCCGCAGCTGGTTACCTTCATTTATAAACCTGAAGAAAAACCGCCGGTACACGAAAACAGTACCGTGACGGCAGTATACCAGGATGAGGATGGGAATCAAATCAATCCGAATATGATATATAAAGGCTACGTCGGGGAGGCATACCAGACTTCACAGCTTTATGTCCCTGGATATACTTTTAAAGAAGTAACAGGTGCTGCTGCAGGTGATTATACAGAGGATCCCATTGTCGTCACCTATATCTATACGAAAAAGGCAGAGGACGATCCGGACTTGGATCCAGATAAAGGTGGCAGCGTGATTATCCGTTATCAGGATCATCAGGGTTATACCATCGGCAGCGATGTTCTATGCAATGGAACTATTGGTGCTGCGTATATCGCACCAAGGAAGGAAATCGCCAAATACAAATTTGAGAAGGTCATCGGAGAGGAAAGCGGTGTGATTGAGGACGGTGTCAAAGTCGTTACAGTCCTTTACATACCTCTTGCCAGTGATGTGTTGGCGAGATATCTGGATACGGCAGGCAGAACGGTCGCCGAGACAAAAGTATATTCTGGCGGTGTGGGACAGAGTTACCGTACGGAGAAACTTGATATAGAGGGTTATGAGTTCATCCGAGTAGAAGGAAAAGAAAGCGGTACATTCAGTGACGAAGTGCAGGTAATTAAATATATTTACCGGCAGCGAGGCAGTATTACGGTCAAGTATGTGGATTTAGACGGAAAACCGATTAAGGACGAAGTTTCTTTTACGGACTATGTGGATGAGACATATGACGTAACTGCACCATATATTCCAAGCTATGAGTATGTCCGTACAGAAGGCAGCGCCACAGGTACATACCAGCCAGGGAATCAGGTGATTACGCATATATATGAAAAAATTAACGAAGGAAAGGTCATTGTTCATTTTATCGATGATGAGGGAAAATCCGTACGGGATGACCAGCTGATCCATGGTAGGGTGGGAAGCCCTTATGAAGTGCAGATCGAGCAGTTTCATGGATATGAATATGTAAAAACAGAAGGCGATTTGCGGGGCACCCTTAGTACAGAAACTGCAGAAGTGACCCATTTTTATAAAATACTGATCCCGGATACGGTAACCGCTAGATATGTCGATGAAGATGGCAATACGCTCTGTGATGATATTGTCTATCGGGGAAAAGTAGGCAGCAGCTACAGGACTTCCCGTATTGAAATTGCAGGCTATGAATTTGTTCAGCTGACTGGTGAGGAAGAAGGCAGGTTTCAGCGGAAACCGCAGCTTGTGACATATGTTTACCGAAAGGCGGCAGAAAAGCCTGTGCCGGAAAAGGGGCAGGTCACGGCAAGTTATGTAGATGAAGCCGGCAATGTTCTGCATAGTGATCTGGTTTATCGCGGTATTTTAGGTGAGACCTGCAATACCTCTGCGCTGGCAATACCAGGTTACAGGCTAAAAGAGGTGGTAGGCGCGGAAACTTTCACGTATACAAAGACAAATCAGACGGTGAGATATGTCTATGAGGCAGTAGATCCGGACATACCTGAAAACCCAGTGCGGGGCGGCACTGTCATTGTTCATTACCAAACAGAGGATGGTGTTACAATTCGAAGTGACGATGTCTTCAACGGTGCAATTGGTGATGCCTATCAGGCAGTTCGTTATCAGATTGCAGGTTACCAGTTTATTCGGTCTGCAGGTCCTTTTTATGACACGACGCGGGCAAAAGAGAGCAGTGCAGAACAAGGCGAAATTGAAGAACGCGTCAAGACGGTGCTGATGTATTATGTGCCTGAAGATAAAGCGTCTACAGTAATTGCAAAATATGTAGATGAAGACGGCAATACCATACAGTTTGACAATATCTACAATGGGTTTGTAGGGCAGCCATATCAGACTGGAAAAAAGAATATCAG
>CANBFZ010000250.1 GCA_947367725.1 uncultured Eubacterium sp. | reverse complement strand
TGATAGGAGAGACAGTATATCAGGTGTTTCGAATCAAAGAACCCATTGCAAAAGGGGTGGGGCTGGGAACCGCATCTCACGCCATCGGTACGGCAAAAGCGATGGAAATGGGCGCAATTGAGGGCGCAATGAGCAGCCTTTCCATTGCAGTTTCAGGATTGATTACAGTGGCAGGCGCCAGTGTATTTTCCTATTTTCTGTGATGGACAAAGCTGCAGCCCAGGAGAAAATGGAGGAAGAGATGAAAGAAATGAAAGAAATCAAACTGCAGCCAGATCAGCCTTTGCATAATCGTGTGGAAGTGGCAGTCATAGACTTTCCGGACGGGAAAAGTCGGGAGGAACGCCAGCGGTGCAAAGTAACGGTAGAGTTTGCCCAATGCGACGTCAAACAGCTGCAGGAAAGAGGGCTTACATTTGAAGAGGCGATGAAGTACTACAAAGAGTGGCTCTATGAAGTCATCAAAGTCAATCTGGCGCAGGATTGGGTCTGTGTAGAGGGAATGGAGGAAGTGATGGCGATCATAGAAGAGAGTGTGAAGCAGTACTATCAGGAATGAAAGTAGGCGCATAAGACCCATGAAATCGTTGCAGAATGCACACTGCGAACCATTTCATGGGTTTTCTGCTTTCTCTTATGCCGCAAAATTGAATTACAAGTAAAAGTGCAGACATAATCAGGAATTTGTGATATACTATCGGATAGAACTTTTACAGAAAAGAGATGAAACATATGACAAAGGTAGATATTTTTTCCGGTTTTTTGGGGGCCGGCAAAACAACATTAATCAAGAAACTCATTGAAGAGGCGTATCAGGGAGAAAAGGTCGTACTGATCGAAAATGAATTTGGTGAGATCGGCATTGACGGCGGCTTTCTAAAGGACGCAGGTGTTGAAATGAACGAGATGACGTCGGGATGCATCTGCTGCAGCCTTGTGGGGGATTTTGGAAAAGCACTGGAGCAGGTGCTCGATCAATTTCAGCCGGACAGAATTTTGATTGAACCTTCCGGCGTGGGCAAGCTCAGTGATGTGATTTCCGCAGTAAATAGACTCCAGCATGAAGCGCTGCATTTAAATGGTGCTGCAGCAGTAGTGGACGCGAAGAAAGCTAAAATGTATATGCAGAATTTCGGCGAGTTTTATAATAATCAGATTGAGCATGCTAGCTCCATCATTCTGAGTCATACAACAGGTCTTGCACAGAAAAAATTAGACGACTGTGTGGCGCTGGTTCGCCAATATAACGAAAGTGCGCCGATTGTCACCACGCCATGGGAGGAATTGACTGGCGCACAGCTGCTGGAAACCATGGAACAGAAAAATACTTTGGCGGCGCAGCTGGAAAGCCTTGCGGCTGAAGCACACGACCATCACCACGATCACGATGCAGATTGTGACTGCGGCTGCCATGACCACGAACATGATCATCACGCTGACCATGCGCATCACCATCACCACCATCACGATGCAGATTGTGACTGCGGTTGTCACGACCATGAACATGATCATCACGCCGACCATGCACATCACCATCACCACGACGAAGATTGCGACTGCGGCTGTCATGATCATGACCATCACCACGGTCATCACCATCATGCTGATGAGGTATTCCAGAGTTTTGGCCTGGAAACTTCTCATAAATTCACAACGCAGCAGATTGAAGAAGTGCTGGGCGCTTTGTCCAACTTTGCCATGTATGGGCAGGTGCTGCGCGCCAAAGGGATTGTGGAAGGAGAAGATGGTCGCTGGATTCATTTTGACTATGTGCCAGGAGAGCCAGACGTGCGGTATGGAAGTGCTGCAGTCACCGGGATTCTCTGCGTAATTGGTGCAGGCATTGAAGAAGACAGCATTAGAGAATTGTTCGGGTTATAAGGAGCGGCAAAAGAAATGGAAATACCAGTATATTTATTTACCGGATTTTTAGAGAGCGGAAAAACTACCTTTATTCAGGAAGCGCTGGAAGGTGATGATTTTAATGCGGGGGAACGGACACTGCTGCTGCTCTGTGAAGAGGGTGAAGCGGAATATCATCCTGTCAAATTTTTCGGCACCAACGTGTTTATTGAGAGGATTGAGGAGGAAGAGGATCTGACAGAGGAAACCCTGCGGACCTTGCAGATGAAGCACAAAGTGGAGCGCGTGATCATCGAATATAACGGCATGTGGGGGCTGGACTCTATCTACAGAAACATGCCGCAGGAGTGGGTAACCTATCAGGAAATGTTTTTTGCCGATGCGCAAACCTTTGCTGTGTATAATCAAAATATGCGTCAGTTGGTCTTTGATAAGCTGAAAAGTGCGGAGATGGTTGTATTCAATCGGTGCGAAAAGGGCTTTGATAAGATGGCATTTCATAAAATTGTCCGCGCAGTCAACCGAAAGAGCCAGATTCTTTACGAGTATGACAAAGACGATGTGGAACTAGATCAGATTCCAGATCCGTTGCCTTTTGACATCAATGCGCCGCACATTGATATCGCAGATAACGCCTATGCAGAGTGGTACAGAGATATCAACGAGGAACAGGAAAAGTACGACGGCAAAGAGATTTCTGTGAAAGGCCGCAGCGTACTAGGCGGCGGCATGCCTGATGATAAGTTCGTATTCGGTCGTCATGTGATGACTTGCTGTGTAGAGGACATTCAGTTTGCCGGACTTGTCTGCAGATGGGACAATGCTGCTGCATGTTTGACCCACGGCGGCTGGGTACAGATCACAGCAAAAGTAAAAGTAGAAGAAGATGAAACGTACGGGGAAGTCGGGCCGGTGCTTTATTGCACAGAAGTGACAGAAGCAGAGGAAGCAGACCCGGAAGTGGCGCAGTTTTAAACTTGACCAGATTTATAACACGTGGAACAGCATAGAAGCGATGGTTTACTGCATTGCTGTTGTATCACTTATCTATAGAAAGAAAAAAATCAGATAGAGGGGAGAATCGTTAACCCCTCTATTTAATTAAGAAATATCGATTTTCGATATTTCAGGAATATTAATATGTTTAGCATACTTCTTCAAAATGATATTGGTTTTATCTGCCTGTGCACGATGTTTGCTAGGTCAAAAGGTAAGAACGTCTATTTTGTAAGAAGAATCAACAAAGATAGGCTTCTCATTTCTATTATGAGACTTTTGAATCAATAGAGTAGTCCGCATATTTTACGGCCTTATCGTATGTCGAAGATTTTTTTATTGAGGTAATTGGATCAGTTTGAGTTACTTTAACCCTCTGTTTATAGTACCTTACACGATACTCTCTACTATTATAGCGACTGTTTTCAGGTGGACCTTTGAAAACATACTTGGTGGAAAATGTACCTGTGATAGCACCTGAAAGTTTTGCTGTGACCGAGACAATTTCGTGTAACGAAATTGCACCTTCGAATCCACCACTTACAGTGTAAGTCCAAGCACTTTGCAGTGTTTTAGTGGCACCTTTGGCGACACTGCTCACAAACTTATCGTGCGTTTCTCTCACAGATGCGTAACGATAAGTTGTATTGTAGTAATTGTTAAAGTCGACCAATGGCGCTGGTGTGTTTGGCGGTTCGGGATATCCAATATGATTAATATTGATTCGATCTCCGGATTCTAAATTATTGTTTTCGATGAGATCTGCAACCATATCTCCATCAACTTCTCCATCAATTTCAGGATGAATGTGCACAATTATTTTTTTCCCTTTCTTGGATATTGTGGAAAAGTCAGTTGGCACAACTTGCAGATTGCTGAGCGATTCAAATAACACAACCTTTTCTTTTTCAGCAACAAAGTCAGTTGTTGTATCTGCAGATACAACAACTGCAGATCGGCTTATTGTGAGTGCAATACATAATGT
>CANBFZ010000249.1 GCA_947367725.1 uncultured Eubacterium sp. | reverse complement strand
GTAATCTCCGCTACTTCATTAAACTCCTGCGCCTGAGAAACTGCATTTTTTCCCGTGGTCGCATCCAGTACCAGCAAAGTTTCCCTCGCTGCTTCCGGAAATTCTCTGGAAATAATCTTGTTCATTTTTTCCAGTTCGTTCATTAGATTTTTCTTGGTCTGCAGTCTGCCTGCTGTATCACAGATTAATACATCCATGCCTTTGGCTTTTGCTGACTGAATTGCATCATAAATTACAGCAGACGGATCTGCTCCTTCCTGATGGCGCACCGTATTCACGCCGATGCGCTGTCCCCAAATTTCCAGCTGCTCTCCTGCCGCCGCACGGAAGGTATCCGCAGCGCCCAGCAATACGGTCTTGCCCTCTTGTCTGAGCTTATGACCGATCTTCGCAATAGAAGTAGTCTTGCCGCCCCCGTTAATGCCAATCATCAAAATCACAAGAGGCGTTTGCCCGCAAAGCTGGTTCCGCTCTCCCTTGTCCATCAGCTGCGCAATGACTTTCGCCAGTGCTTCCTTGATTTGCTCCGGCTTTGTAATATAATTTTCTTTGATATCCTGGCGTAGCTGTTCCATGATTTTCATGGTAGTGTCCATGCCGATATCCGAAGTAATCAAAATTTCTTCCAGCTCATCCATCAAATCTTCGTCGATCTCGGGTCTGCCCATAATCACATCCCCGATTCGCTCCGACAGCTTTCCGAAAAAACCTTTTTTCTCTTTGAATAGTGCCATTCTTTTTCCTTTCTATCTCGTACGGATTACAGGTCAAAATCATCTCCAAGACGCAGACTCAGCACCTTGGAAATTCCGTGTTCTGGCATGGTCACACCGTACAGTACATCGGCATGCTCCATGGTAGCCTTCTGGTGGGTGACCAGTGCAAACTGAATCCGATCAAATTTGCGCAGATATTTGGCAAATCGATCAATATTGGCGTCATCCAGCGCTGCCTCCACCTCATCCAAAATACAAAACGGCGTCGGTTTCGTCTTGAGTACCGCGAACATCAATGCAATAGCCGTCATGGTCTTTTCGCCACCGCTCATTAGGTTGATATTCTGCAGTTTTTTGCCTGGCGGCTGCGCAATGATATCAATGCCTGACTCCAACGGATTGTTTTCATCTTCCATACGAAGCTCTGCATGTCCACCACCAAATAGTTCCCGGAAAATGACTTCAAACTGGGCAACCACCTGGTCAAAGTTCTCTTTGAACCGAGTCTTGATGGTCGTATCCATCTCTGTAATAATATGCCGCAGCTCCTCCATCGCTGTGATAATGTCTTTGCGCTGGGCAGTTAAAAATTCGTACCGTTGGCTGACAGTCTCGTACTCTCTGATTGCACCTACATTGACTTCGCCCAGTTCCCGAATTCTGTTCCTGATCTCTCTGCTCTCTTTGACAGAAGTGCCCATGACAAAGTCCGGATTTCTGAGATCCACAGCCTGCGCATAAGAAATTTCAAAATCTTCCCAGAGTCGTTCCTTTAAGGTGTCAAGCTGCGTCTCATTTTTGGCAAGTTTAATTTCCAGTTGATATTTTTGATCCTGGCAACTGTTGAGCTGCTCTGTATAACGCTGCTGTTCTTTTGTCACACTGCTGAGCTTTTCAGACAAGAGACTGCGCTGTTTTCCGATTTCTTCAATTTTATGCTCTGTCTCCTGTTTTTCTGCTGCAAGCTTTGCAATGTTTTCTTCTGCACCGTCTGCCCCAAACAGAAGTTTATGTTTTTCCTCTGTAAGCTGTGCCAACTGTCGCTGTTTTGTTTCAGACTGAAACGTGTACTCTTCTGCACTTTCTTGAATTCGTGCAAGCAAAGTTTCAATGTGATTCTTCTTGCTTTCCCATTCGGTAGCAGCGATCCTGGTTCTGGTAATCGCCTCACTGGCTGCATCAATGACCGCTTTCTTTTCTTCGTAGGCACCCATTGCCTCTTCCATGCGGCGATTGACCGATTCTATCTGTTCCTCCGCTGCTTTTGCCTGCGCCAGAAGTTCTGCCGCCGTATCGCTTGCATCTTTGGCATCAGCATCAATCGAAGCGAGTTCTCTGTCAAAACGTCTGCTGCTGTCTCCCATCTGCTGCAACGTATTCTGCAGCGCGGCGATTTTACCTGCACAAGTTACTTCTGCAAGTTCTGTCTCTCTTTGCTTTTGCCGCAACGCAGCAAGTTCTGTTTCTAAAGCGGTAACCTGTTCAGCCGCCTCACGGTTTTCTTCAGAGGCTTGGCGCACTTGATCCGCCAGTGCTTTAATTTCTTTTTCCAGAGAAGAAATCTCGCTGCGTCGTTCCAGCAGATTGGCTGTCTTATTTTTATATTTACCGCCAGTAATCGCACCACTGACGTTGATAATTTCTCCGTCTAAGGTCACAAACCTGAGTCCTGTACCAGAAATTTTCGAAAGTCTGATGGCGGCGTCCATGTCTGTTGCAATCACAACGCGCCCCAACAAATACTCAAAAATATTTCTGTATTCGTCTCTGCAGTGTACTAAATCAGCAGCCAGTCCCTTGTATCCCGGATCTTTGGTAATTCGCTCCTCTATTCTGCTTTTGCCGCCTTTTATGGAAGCTGCCGGCAGAAAGGTCAGTCGACCTGCTCTGTTTTCTTTCAGTTTGGCAATTGCCCGTTTCGCACTGGCATCCGTATCGCAGACAATGTTCTGCATCTGCGCGCCCAGCGCCGTTTCTACGGCCACTTCAAAGCCACTAGGTACTTCCATCAGTTCTGCTACCACACCAGAAATGCCAGGCAGTCCTGCACGCATGATATATTTCACTGCATAATTATAGCCTTCATAGTTATGCTCCATCTCTTCGATGGTCTTTTTTCTGGCAGTCTTTTGGCTGCCGGAAAGTTTTAGTTCCTCAATCCTAGCGCCGGTCTCTTTGCGGCGCTGCTGGGTTTCCTGCATAGTCTGCAGCACGTCTGCAATCTGCTGCTTCAGCTCTGACAGCACTGCCTGCGTTTCCTGTCGTTCTTGTTCTGCCTGCGCCAGTTTCGCGCCACTTTCTTCCAGGCTTTTTTCCGCACCAGTTGCTTCCAAAGACAGCTGTACTTTTCGTTTTTGCAGCGTTTCTTCTATACTCTCATAACTTTTTGCCTCACTTTTTTTAGAAGCAATCAAATTATGCAGCCGGAACAATTCCTCTCTGCCGTTATCAATGGTGTCTGTCAATTCTGAGGCTTCTCTCGTCAAAGCGCTGTGCGCCGCCGTCTGCTCCTGCAGTGATGCTGCTGCAGACTCGTGATTCTTGACAATCTCTGCCTGCGATGCTGAAAGCTGCGCTCGATTGTCCGCTTCTCTTGCAATTTTTTCGGATAGTTCCTCAATTTCACCGGTCAGACGCGCAGTATCTTTATCGATACTGGAAAGGCGCTCCTTACTCAGTTCATTTTCACTGCTGAGCCGATTCATCTCTTCTATCATCTGCAGCAGTTTATCTCTGGCATCGTTTGCCATCTGTTCCAGATGTTCGTTTCTTTCCCGATCTGCTTCGGCTGCTGTATCAATCTCTTTCATCTTGCGGGTAATTTCCGCAATCTCTAAAGCCAGCTGCGCGCTGTCCTTCTGATACACGTCGTTTTTGGAAAGAATGTTGTCAATATTCTTCAGTGTAATATTGATTTCTAAATCTCGATAGCGGTCCTTGAGCTGGAGATATTCCTTCGCCTTGGCACTGTCCTCGGCAAGACCGCCAATACGGTCTTCTATTTCTGAAACGATGTCGTTGACACGATCCAGATTATTTGCGGTAGATTCCAGCTTTCGCTCTGCCTCTGCCTTTTTGCTCTTATACATGACAACGCCAGCGGCTTCCTCAAAAATCTCTCGTCTGCTCTCTGGCTTGTTGCTGACAATATCTGCAATTTTTCCTTGTCC
>CANBFZ010000248.1 GCA_947367725.1 uncultured Eubacterium sp. | reverse complement strand
CATTCTGTTGAAATCCAGAAAAACAGAAGAGACCCTCTGTCAGGTAGCGCCTTATCTGGCAAACTACCCAATTCCGGAAACCGGTGCAGATTACTATCTATGCCGCAATCACGTGTGCTATCAGCCAGTGAAAAGCTTAGACGAACTAGAACGGCTGTGACTGGCAGATTTCGTATTTTCCCATACAAAAAGCGCCCTTAGGCGCTTTTTTCTTTGACAATATAAATCGGTCTGCGTTTGTTTTCCAGATAATCTTTGGAAAGGTACGCTCCTAAAATATAGAGAAACAACATCTGCAAGCTGGAAAGCAGCAGTACCACAAAGAGAATCACGTCCAGGCTGCTGACCGCACCAGGTACCCAAATGCTCTGCACCAAATTGACACCCATAAATACAATCGCAATGATAAATAGCAGCATGCCAATCATGCCGGCTGCTTTTAGCGGTGCTGTGGAAAACGAGAGAATGCCTTCAAAGGCATATGCAAAGAGGCTTTTAAAATTCCATTTGGTGGAGCCCATAGCGCGCTCCACCCCTTCATATGCAATCCACTTTGTCTCAAAGCCCACAAACGAAAACAGTCCTTTCATATAGCGGTTATATTCTTTCATTTCTAAAATGGCGTCAACTACTGCACGGCGCATCATGCGGAAATCTCCATGACCGTCCGCCATATCCATGTGTGTCAGCCCTTTGCTGATTTTATAAAATGCTTTGGAGAAAAAACTTCTGAGAAACCCATCTCCCTGCCGGGTCATGCGAAGACCCCCGCAGCAGTCGCAATCTCCGCTTTTTACAGTTTCATACATTTCCGGAAGCAGTGCCGGCGGATGCTGCAGGTCGGCATCCATGATCACGCTGTAGTCACCGCACGCCTCTTTGAGTCCTGCATACATGGCCGCCTCCTTTCCAAAATTTCTGGAAAAGACTACATAGCGAACCTTCTCATCTTTTTCGGACAGGTCTTTCATGACGCTGCGCGTTCCATCGCTACTACCGTCATCGACAAAGACAAATTCATAGTCCACCTGGCTCATTTGCTGCAGCACAGTCCCCGTCTCTGCATAAAACAGTGGCAGCGATTCCTCTTCATTATAACAAGGGACAATAATACTGATTAAATCCTTCTTACTCATGAGATACACCCCTTTCCTTAAAGATGCTGTATTTACAGGCAAAGTAATTGAGCACCACCGTAATCACACTGACAAAAATCTTTGCCGCCAGACTGCCTGCGCCGATATAGGAGACCAGCAACAGAAGCAGCAAGTTTTCTATTACCAGCGTCACTGCCCGCAGTGAAAAGAACTGAATGAACTCCTGGGTTTTCTGACCCGTGGAGTGAAACACCACTTCCCGATTCGCAAAATAGGCGAATGTCACTGCACAAAGCCACGCGATGGTATTTGCCAGCAGATAGTTTACAGAAAGCGCCATCAGCGCAATATAAACGATGTAATTTACCCCGGTTGTCATACCGCCTGTCATAATATAACGAAATATCTGTGATCCCTGTAATTTCTTCATTGTTCTCTCTTCCTTTCCCTCCATAATACAAAGCACTGTGTCAGCAGTACCCCTGCCAGCGACAGCAGACTGACTGCTGCGCCCTGCAAAAAGCCTGGAGCGGTAAACATAATTTCAATTCGATGGGTACCTGCGTCCAGTGGAAATCCTAAAAACGCAGTGTTGACTCTTTCCGGTTCGACTGCTTCCCCGTCTACTTTGACCTGATACCCTGCCTTGTACGGATACGTTGTTACAAAATAGCCATCCTGTTCCATTGTCATTTCTCCTGCAAACAGAGCATGTCCATCTGCCTGAAACGTCTCATCCAGTTTGGGAACTGTGATGTCCTGTGCACTTGCCTTTGGAATATCCATCGTATATACCTGCAGATTTTTCAATGTATAGCGGCTTTTACTCATTGTAATGTCTAACGCTTTCAGCCCCTCTGCATCTGATAGCACATAGGTAAAATCATAATGTTCGTTCGGATATGGCGCATACCATGAGGATAGATTATTCGTCATTCCATTGATATCAATCAGCACCTGTCGATCATCTGCTCTGTCTATGGTAAATCGAATCACCAGCACTTGATCGGACAGCGTTTTTTTCAGCGGCAGTCTGACAGTGCCTTTTGTGTCTTCTCTGTAAGCCATGGGAAATGCATCTGCAAAAATTTCCTCTGGCGCCACCGCTTCTGCCTCTACACCGCAAAGCTGCGCCATGGTATTCGGAAACGCTGCGATGGCTGTTTCCTTGTCTTCCGTATGCTGCAGCACGCGATCCGTACCGTAGCACATTGGCAGCACCTCCGGATTTTCTGCCAGAACATACCCATCTCTGCGAAATACGGTCTCATATCCGTAAGGTATGTTTTCTTCCTCAGTCAGCACATACCGGATGCCCATAAAATAGTTGAACAGGCTGTTCTTGTTTGGCATCAGCACCACACGATTTCGAAGACTGATGGGATTCCCCATCGTATCGTAATAAAACGTTCCGTAAGTATTGCTTGTGACGGAGGAGTACATGGCTGTTTTATGCAGTCCGCCATCCGGCAACACATTGCTGTTGACGTAGTTATTGCTTAAATAGTCAAATCGGTATAGCGGTGCATCTGCAAACATGGTAATCTCTCCAAAAGAAAACCAGTTCTGCCGAGGATCCTCCTTGCTGAGCCAATGTTCCAGTTCTGTATTTACCATGTAGCTGACACAGAGAGGAACCAACAGAAGCGCTGCCAGCGCCATCTTCTTTGCGCGCAGCGGCACTTTGGGCACGTGCTGTACAAGTATCACGCCAAACACCAGCAAGGCATCTAGTAAAAGCAACACTGACCACGCGGTATCTCTGCCCAGAAAGACCGGTATCCCACAAAGCATCGCTGGCACAAGCAACGCCTTTTGACGCTTTGTAAAAATCCCGTCTAAACCATCTGCCCATATCCATACGATAAGCGGCACCAACGGAATCAGAATTTTTTCTCTGGCATACAGAAATCCGCTCAGGGCAAACCAGATCGCCGGTACCGTCAAGATGAGCAGCACAGCCGCCGAAATCCACCGCTTTCGCCGATCCCAAAGCCCCAGAAGCAACCCATAAAGTGCCGTCATCGTCATCCCGCAGCTGTATGGCTGATAAAGCAGACTCATCAAAGAGACATCGATTTTCTCTATTGTTTCTTCTGCAAAAACGCCTGCGTCTTTTTCTGTGGCTAAAATGGCAAGTCCCGTCGGCAGCAGCAGTACTGCCGCCATTGAGATTGCAAGAACCACTGCCAATGCCGTCTTGCAGAAAAGCCTTATCTTTTCCTTTCTGTCTAAAGTCGCATGCAAAAGTCCGTGGATAAAATACAGAAAGCAGACTACCAGACAGGTTGGCGCATAGTAAAAGCTGTGCATACACAGAAAAAATAAAGAAAGCGTCAAAAGTAAGCTATTTTTTTCTGCTAAAATCCGATCAATGCCCCAAAGCGCCAGCACCAGAAATGGCATATAATTGACAAACATAATCTGGTGATGGGCGTGAAAAAAGCAAGTTGACGCTGCCATCAGCACTGCTCCTGCAAATACACCTTTATTTGAAATCCCCTTTTTGAAAAGCCATAGATAGGAAAGATTCACTGTGCAGACAACCCCTGCTGCTGCATACGCTGAAATGATGTCCCGCATAGCAGTTTCCGGGAACAGGCAGGACAGCAGTACATCCGGTCTAAGCAGACCGTAATATGCCAAATCGTAGGCGTTGATACCACCACCGATTCCAATATACTGCGGAAAAATTCCGCCTGTGCTTAGCATGGTCTGCCGCAGCGCCTCTGCCGCCCCCACATGCTGGCTGTACCAATCTCCTTCTGAACCAAACAGCGCGCCATAGGGGACA
>CANBFZ010000247.1 GCA_947367725.1 uncultured Eubacterium sp. | reverse complement strand
TGCATCACTTAATCTGATCCATATACCATTTTCCACTGGCTGATAAATCGTTTCTGGTCCAGCCTTTTGTTTTTTTACAGCTGGTTTTGATCAACGCAGAAGACTCATTTTTATTAGATAAATTCCAGGCAACATAGCTAATCTTGCGTCGATTCAGCGCCGTCATCCACTTTTTCCCCTGGGTTTTATTAAGGGCGCCATTGCCTGATGCATCGCAGATACTGAATTCACTTACAAAAATCGGAAGCCCTTTCTTGACTGCCTTTGTCATTTTGTCCCGCAGCGCCTGCTTATGTGTACCCGCATAAAAGTGCAGACTGTACAAAAGATTATCATACTTCAGCGGACTTGCTGCTGCTTGCTCTACGCCCTGGCTCCAGGTCGGTGTGCCCACAATAATAATGGCATCCGGGTCATTTTTTCGAATGACAGGAATGACCTGCTTCGCATATTTTTTTATCTGTGTCCAAGTCACATTTCCGTTTGGCTCATTACAAATCTCATAAATGACATTCTCCTGGTTCTTATACTTCTTAGAAACCTTCCCAAAAAAGTCTTTGGCGCGGTTCACATATCGATTGGGATTTCCATCACTTAAAATATGCCAATCTACAATGACATACATGCCCAAATCCGTTGCTGCATCGATGCCTGCGTATACTTTTTTCCGCTGCTTTACGCGGTTTTCTGCACCGCTGTTGCAATACCCCTGATACTCCGCAGTATACATCGCAAGCCGAATGGTATCCACACCCCACCGATCCCGCAAATTTTGAAATGCCGATGCATTCACATAGGCGGGAAACCATGCAATACCATGGGTGCTAACACCGTGCAGCTGACAAGTGCTTCCATCTTCCGCCAGCAGCTTGCTGCCCTTCACCCTAAGTGCGCCATATTTCTCCAAAGGGGTCTTTTGCGCCTGCACCGCCTGCAAAGACTTTTCCGTCTGACGGTCATTCTGTGCAAAACATATCCCCGAAAAAGCCGCACTGCAAACCAAAACTACCAAAAGCACCATCATGGTTACACGTTTTTTCATCTTCGATTCCACCCTTTCAAAATTTATTTCTCAGATTTTACTATTAAATTATCATATGGGCAAAGAATATGTCAATACGCAGCAACAATATATTGCCACAGTATGATAACATGACCTGCCGCATAGGAAAACGGCTATGCTTCCTCTGTCCATCTGTAATACGTTCATAGACAAAAGACTGTGAACTCATCCGAGCTCACAGTCTTTTTGTGCACGTAACCGCGCTTTGATCAAATCAATAAAAGATTTTGGTGCGATTACTTTTATATCTGTTCCAAAGGAAAGAACATTCTGGAGGATTTCTTCCTGCTCTATTTCATGATATTTTAACTTTAATATATAGTGGGTATCATCTAAACGTTCCGCCTGTTTTTCTAAATACGCAAACCGCTGCATCACCCGCTCCAGTGCATTCCCGACATTGGTAATCTGCAGAGTCAGTTCCTGCTGCGGGTTTGTCTGCTTTGCTGCATCCTCTAAATCATCGCAGTACGTGCAGCTAACAATATGCCGCAATGCAATCCGGTCAGCCTGATGCCCCTCCGCAATAATTCGAAACCGATCTTCTTTTTCTGCATACAAAAGTCCTTCCGGTATCAATCGGACGGAAACCGTTTCATTTCCATGCGCAGATAACGTAATGGAAACTGACCGTTTCTGTTTTATGGCTGTCAAAAGCAGCTTAAAATGTTCTCGATAAGCTTCATCTTCATATGGATCGCCTTCTGTATTACGATCATACACGCTGTAATCTTCTTTTCTAAAAAGCGGCTCCACATCTTCTAAATCAGGAAATGCAACATCGAATAATTTGATTTTTGGATCCTGGCAAATTGCCTTGAGCCATCTTTTTTCCAGCAACGTCAGCGGCTTCGTCGGCACATGATGCAGCGCCGGTGATAAATTTCCTTTGAGAAATGGCCATCTGCGTGTTTTTAGTGCAGGCAGAATCGTCTGCGCGCTTTCAGAAAACGCATACGCTGCGATATGCTGCTCCAATTCTTTTTCTGTAATCCCTGTTTGTATCGCAGTTTCGATAATTTTCGTTACTGTATGACAATAAGCGGAATAGAATTCACTACATATCATTCATCATCACCTCCGTCTGTTTTAGAAGCATCCACATCATACATCTGATACATGCACTGCAGTGTTTCTCGGAACTGTTCCTCCGCTGCGTGATTTGAAAAGCTGATTTTGGTAAGATGGGACGTAAAGGTTCGAATCCATGGAAGCATCTCCATCGTGTCAAACACGTCGGCTTCAAACCGGTAATGCGTATCGTCTACTTGCTCCACGTGTCCGCACCGTTTTTCGCACATCAGCCGATCCACAAAATAGGATTCTTCTTCTGCTGCCTGTATCTCAAACATCACATGCTCCAAGTCCTTTCGATGGTCGTGGCAGCAAACATCCCACATGTGGGCTTCTGCTTGATGAAAACGCTTTCTCAACGCGGCAAAGTTGTTGCACGGTTCCCCTAACTTCATACCAGTCAGGCAATCCAGCCGGTATGGGTAAAAATCTTTCCCTTTCTCATGGTAAGCAAGCAGATACTGCCACCCATCCTGGGCACTGATATAGATCTTCATCGGTATAAGCTGTACTTTCGTAAGTTGACCTGTCTGCCTGTCCCAATAATCACAAGTAATCTGGCTGCCTTCCTGCATCGCTGCAAAAAGATCGACCATCAGACCGCTGTTCATTGCCTGCATAAGATGATGCGCCTGAAACGCAAATGCACTACTGTGCGAGTCCAATCTATCCTCTAAAAAAGAACCTACAACGCCGCAAGGCGCCGTTTCGCTGAAAAAGTCAATATAGTCCACAAGTGCAGAAAGTTCTGTTCCTGGCGTTCTGCTGTAAATCACTCGCCTGTCCACTTTCTCTGTTTGAATCATACCTGCCGCTGTATATTCTCGTAATTTTTTTCTTACTACCGTCTCCTCAAAAGGCTGCGGATTATCAAAGCTTTCCTGATACCGGTCAAGTTCTTCAATCAGTGTCGCAAACGACAGTTTAACCTCCGGCGCATGAAGAATATCAAAAATTAGAAATTGCAGTGTCACATCTGTATCTGTAACCGCTTTAGCCTTCCATGCATTATAAAAAGGATTGTGCTTAAACCTCCTACTGTCTTTTGAAATAAATATATTTTTGCCTTCTGCGTTCTCCGCAAATTGCATGCAATCTCCGGTCCAGTCTGCAATGTGCCGTGCCTCATCTTTATAGGCAGACACACGTTTTATGTCATATTCTTTATCGGTTCTGAATCCAAAAGCATAAAATTCCCGTATGTAATCTCTGGTTTTTTCTAAATTTGTTACAAGTTCACTGTATGCCATGTCTCATTCTCCTGTTTGTACGATATCTGTATGTTTCATTCTACTACTACACTTCATAGTCTATACAAAGTCTAGTTTCAATAAATGGTCGGATATATGTATCCGCAACTTGATTATGATCTGGATTTGCGCTGTACGTAGCCAGCGCTTCTATACTTTCAAAAGTACAGTCCAGCATCATATCCGCATTCGAGGTCGGCAGCTTTTCTATTCTCACATGGATATCCACCATGCCAGGAATTTTATCCACCAGCGCTTCAAGCCCTGATTTTACAAGCATTACCTGCTTTTTCTTTTTTTCTGCCGGCATCTCTTTCAGTTTCCACAAAATAATATGCTTCACCATCACGCTACCCTCCTGCATTTTTAGACGATTATCGCCATTTCTTCTGTACACCATTATATTATAACGAACCTGTCATTTATTGCAAGCGGTATCATAAAAATTTCCAAATTTGAAACCATGTGCAAATTTTTTTGCAGTCCACTTGATGGGTCAAATACGCTCGTTACA
>CANBFZ010000246.1 GCA_947367725.1 uncultured Eubacterium sp. | reverse complement strand
ATCAAACTTATCATAGTCCGCCTCGTTTTTTATGAGAACGTTACGGCACAAATAATAAAATTCCAAAAGCGAATGCAGAGCAAGTCCTTTGTCCAGCGCATCCAGCAGGCACAGCCACGCATCCAATGATACACTGAGACCTTTATCTCGAAGCAGATAGAAAAATTTAATAAACATGTCGGTATCCTTTGACGATGTCGATATCCTGATTTTTCTTCAGCAGCACGCCCACATATGGAATTCGGTCTGTAATTTCATCTATCGAAGCGCCGCTGATTGCAAGCGCCTGCACCCAATCCAGAAGTTCCGACGTGCTGGGTTTCTTCTGAATCTGCCGCATATCGCGAATGGCATAAAAGGCCTCCATGGCGGCGTGTACCAACTTCTTGTTCAAATCGCCAAAATGCACTTTCATGATTTCTTCCATCTTCTCACTGTCAGGAAATTCAATGTAGTGAAAAATACACCGGCGTAGGAACGCATCTGGCAGTTCTTTTTCCGCATTGGAGGTGATAATTACGATGGGACGGTGCTTTGTTCGGATGGTTTCCTTGGTTTCGTTGATGTAGAATTCCATCTTGTCCAGCTCCCAGAGCAAATCGTTGGGAAATTCCAAGTCCGCCTTATCAATTTCATCAATGAGCAGCACAACCTGTTCCTCTGCTGTAAACGCTTCACCCAGCTTGCCAAGCTTGATATACTGTTTAATATCCGCCACGTCACCCTCGCCGAACTGACTGTCATAAAGCCGCTGCACAGTATCATACACGTAAAGACCTTCCTGCGCCTTTGTGGTAGATTTAATGCCCCAAATGATCAGCTTCATGCCCAGTGCCTTGGCAATGGCTTCTGCCAGCATGGTTTTTCCAGTACCTGGCTCCCCTTTAATCAGCAGCGGCTTTTCCAGCGCAATGGCAACATTCACCGCATTCATCAATTCCTTAGAAGCGACGTAATTTTCACTTCCTGTAAATCTTTTATGTTCTTTCATCAATGAATCACTCCTTCTATTTTATGCACCGATAGAAACTGCAACCAACATGGGAATCAGCAAACTTTCTACGACACCGATGGTAAAAGAATAAACGACCAAATCTTCTCGTGTAGATTTTACTATGGCTGGCATCGCTATATCCGCCGCGCACACGCCCGGCAGGCTGCAGACCTCAATATAGCCAATTTTCTTCGCTAACAGCGGAATCAATACAATGCCGCAGGTTTCCCGCAGCACATTATGTAAAAAAGATACGGCGCTTGCCATGACATGTCCAGCCCCCGCAATAGAAACTGGTGCAAACGTGTACCAACCGAATCCAAAGCCAATCGCCAAACATTCTCTGACGGTTAAGTCCAAGAAAAAACTGATTACAACAGCAGCGGCGGCAGTGCCTGCGATAATGCCTGCTAATACCACGAAAACCCGCAGCCCGACTTTTTTCATGTGCAGAAGAACCGTGCCGGAAAGTCCCATATCAAAACCGATAATGCCAAGAATCATGCATAGCCCGATCGTCATGGCGATTCCAACCTTGTCGTTAAAGCCCGCAATATCTGCAACGTATTTTCGTATTACAAAATAACCACAAAGCAAACCTAACGTTACAAAAATCAGAATCACTTTGGTCATCAAGCTGGATGCATCTGCTGGCTCCTCAGTCTGCGCCGCAGCGTCATCTACTTCTTGTTTCTGTGATAGATTTTCATCTTCTTTCAGTCTGCCATACTTATCAATACCCAGAATTTTACGAGCGCCGGTCACACCAAGAATACCGCCAATCCAAATTACAATCGTAAAAATAACCGACTGTACCCCAATCGTACCCAGATTATTGATGATATCTTCATTTGCGCCCATTCGCGCGCCCATGAGAAATACCAAAATCGAAATACAAACAGTCAGCGCCACATTGATTGTTTTTCCATAGTTTGCAGCACTGCTTCGCATTTTACTGCCAGCGAAATATCCCAGTGCCATGCATGCTAAATACAATAATACATATGTCATACCATTCTCCTCTATTCAGTATAAGAAACGTGTACATGACGGAGCGAAAGCTCCTATGCACACATGTCGCCCGCTTCGGGCCGACGCTTCGCAAGGTACTTTTCTTGAAACATACGGAAATATCGAATCATCGATATTTCCTATGTTATAAACAAACGGATACGTAAAGACGCATCCGTTATTTTCTATACAATCTTCTCAATCATTTCTACTAACTGGTGGATATAATTCTCGTAATCAGATAGTGCCTGTGCCCAATTTGCAAGACACTTCTTGCCCTCCGGCGTAATGCTGAACACCCGCTTCGGCTTTCCTGCTTCATCTAAATCTTCAAGCTCCCATTTAGAGGTCAGAAGACCTGACGCTTCCATTTTTTTCAAATAGCGGTATACGCCAGTTGCGTCCGGCACTTTGTCTGCAAATCTTGGAATCTTCGCAATTTCCTTCAGAATCGCAAAACCGTGCAGGTCGCCTCCCTGCAACAAAATACAGAGAATCAAAGGCTGCAGCAACTTATCTAAATTCTTGCCCTGACACGGGCAGTCCATATCAATATACATGAAACGCTCCTAATCTCTGTGCACCAAATCGCTGCCATAATGGGAATCAAACATGGTCTTGGAATACTTTTCGAGTTTCCACTCCGGTACTTTGCACTGTTTACATGGTTTCAACGCCCACTTATTCCGAAGCCATCTAGCTGCCCTTGCATTTCTGGAATTATAAAGGCGCATCGTCTTGCCGCAATGGGTCGTAATGGTGATATATTTGCCAGCAAGATCAATTTCACGAATTCCGTGAAGCTGTCCGCTTCTTGCTGGCCACAGCTTCATCTTGTTGAGTAAAACAAAGAGTTCTACGTTTTTTCGATAGTACCTCTTCTTCGCCTCTGCCATTTATATATAGAACCTTCCTTCCAGAATCTTCTCTGCACTTTCTGTAATCAAACTGAGCATCTTAATTCCCACTGATGAAATCACAACGATTTCCGTCTTTTCTTCTATATTCCATGGTGTAATAATCAAATTATTCACCACGCCGCTGACTTCCACGGTCCCCTCTTCTACAGTCTGGCAAAAGCCCTTGATTCTATAACTGCTGTCAGAAATGGACTTGATAAAAGCAATCAATTTTTCTTTTTCTACAGGCTGATCTGCTTTTACAATGAAGGTCTGTGGTCTGCTTTCGTAGGTGTTGGTGGTATCCTCACTCCGGACAAGGGTCGGGGTAAAATGATCCACAATTTCTTTAATATCTACATTGCAGTGCGTTGCTGCATATATTTTGGTTGTCTCATTGAGTTCAGCAATTTTCTCTGCAATTTCTTTAAAGGCTTCATCGTCAATCAGATCCATTTTATTTACAATGACCGCATTGGCGTGTTTTACCTGGCGTTCAAGCGCTGGCAGCACTTCCACCAGTTCCATAAAGTTGCAGGAATCTGCTACACAGATATTTCCTTTAATTAAATAATTATCGCCTGTATCTTTTTTGATGCCATCTACAATATCTCCCATATTCGATGGATCCGCAAGCCCAGAAGCTTCAATAAAAAGATATTCAATATCTGTCTTTGACATCTCAATCAGCCCGTCTACAAATTTATCTTTAATGCAGGCACAGAAAATAGAACCATTGGAAAGTTCTGCAATATCAATGCCATCCCGACTTACTAGCTTTGCATCAATATTAATTTCGCCAAATTCATTAATAATGACTCCAATCTTATGTTCCTGATAGGTGTCTAAAAGACGCTGCATCAGTGTAGTCTTGCCCGCACCTAAAAATCCGCTAAGAAGTACAATTTGAATCATGACTTGCATTCCTTTCTATTGTAATGCCACACAACGCCCGCCCTTTGCTGATTGGCTTGTGCATTCTTGGTGTTTTTATTTCGATTTGCACAAC
>CANBFZ010000245.1 GCA_947367725.1 uncultured Eubacterium sp. | reverse complement strand
ATAGAAAAAAAATACAAGCTACTAATGCTCTGAAATTGGTAGGAATTGAAATACCTGATAAAACTAAAATATTTCAGCTAAGTGGTGGCGAACAGCAGAGGGTGGCTTTAGCAAAAATTTTAATAAAAGATCCAAATATTATTTTGGCTGATGAACCAACCGGTAATTTAGATGCAAATAATAAGAAGAGGGTTTTAGAGATTTTAAAAGAAATGAATAATTGTGGAAAAACAGTTATCATAGTTACACATGATCAGAGTGTTTGTAAGTATGCAACGAAAAAGATTGATTTGTAACTAGGGATGAAACGGATATGTAACTTTATGAGATAGGAAAATACAGAAACATAAAATAACTAAAAAATGAAATATGCTATAAACGGGAAAAAGAAGCTTCAATGAAGAAGTAAAATGATCTATTGGTTTCGTGTGAAAGGACAACCCATGAACATAACTCAAATTACTTCAACTCAACAAATGTTTACACTGGTCGTTTTTTTATGCGGCGTAGGTGTGACGGTAGCTCTGATTGTGTATTTAATCAAAAACACTACGATAAAGGATAATCTTTAAATGGAAAAGTTTATACTGCAAAAAAACATCCAAATGGAGGCTACAGTCTGACCACATTAATTATATGATTAATGTGTTTTTCTCCTAAAAAGGAAGACGTATATATGAATAAAAACAAAGCAGATGTAATTAAATATTTGAATAATAAGTTTGATGTTAATATAGTAGCGGTGAATGAATTAACTAAGGCTAGATATAAATTTATTATAACTAACATAATAAATTGTGAACTAAACAGGATGAAATGTTTAAAAGAAGAAGAACTTGAGATTTGGATTTTTGATGTAGTAAAAAATATAAAAAGTAAAAATTATTATGATCAAGCTTTTTTGCATGGAGCTTTAGAGGAAGATGAACTTATAAGAATTGTATTTGAGAAAAATACTGGTTATATTGAATGCCAATCACAAGAATTATATAAAGAATTACGACTGCTTCAAGGTGTTTCACAATATGACATAGAAAATAATACATCAGTATTTTGGGATTATTGTACGCTGCTAGAAAAGGATAATCCATGAATATGACATGTGATGGATATATAGTCGCAAGATTTAAAACGAGTTCCAGAAAGATTTCTTCGGTTGGAATTAGTTCAAATTACGGGCACACAACTGTAACTGTCATCCCCCCCAGTGCTTCCTTTGGCAGTGGAACATTAATTTCATTCTCACCGTCAATCAGTGTATCCTCGGATCCAGAAGCATATCAAAGATTAGAATTATAAATGGTAAAAGTGGAAAGGAAAAGCTAGAATGAAACAGATGAAGTTTATATTACCTGCGGTTTCAATAGGTTGTATATTCATGGCATGCTTTACAACGCTGAATCCGATTATTATTTTGTCTGCGGCAGTTGGACCGATTGCCTTTTTTCTAGGCTACAGCTACGATAAGCAGGAGAAGGTCTTTGAACAGCTGCTGGAAGGTCTTGAAAAAAAGAAAGAAATTGAGGAATGAAGCCTGAAGTATAAAGAAGACTATATTTGTGCTGTACTGCAAAGAAATAAAGCCGCCAAATGGCGGCTCATTTCATTGCTTATAATTATTTCAGCCCAATCTTTGCAAGCTGTACGAACTGTTTAGCGGTTCTCGGACTTCTGCCATTTGAACGAATCGCAAAGGCTTCTGCTCTTTTGAAAAGTTCCGCTTCCTCTAAGCGCAAACCGCGTTCCTTAGCCAGGCTTTTTACGATTTCCAGGTAAAGGTCTTTCTCAGGCTTGGAGAAGGTGATGGTCAGTCCAAATCTTGCGGACAGGCTCATGGTTTCCTGCAGGGTATCGTTTAAATGAAGGCCGGAGCCCTGTCTTGCTTCAATGGATTCCTTTACAAGGTGTCTTCTGTTACTGGTCGCATAAATGGCGATATTAGCAGAATGACCGGTAACACCACCTTCCAGAATTCCCTTGAGACAGGAAAACGCGTCGTCGCCCTCTACAAAACTCAGGTCGTCAATATAGAAGATAAATTTCAGCGGGCTTTCTGCCAACTGCTCGATGAGGGCAGGGATTTCAGCCAGCTGTCTTTTGTCGAACTCAATTAGACGAACACCCATGGCAGCACATGCGCCCGCGCAGGCTTTGATGGTGGAGGATTTTCCTGTACCGGCGTCTCCGTAGAGAAGCACATTACTTGCGCCTTTGCCCGATGCAAGGGCTTTTGTATTTTCCAAAACCTGATTACGCTCGCGGCTGTAACCGTAAAGTTGTGTAATGGTCTGCGAGTCTGCATGGGTAACAGGAACCAATCTGCCGTCCTTCACTTTGAAAGAACGGTATCTGGCAAAAATGCCGTAGCCTTTCGTAGCAAGGTTTGCCAGCATATCCGCATATTCGGCGGCTAAATCTACAGGCTCTGTAGTCCAGAGGGGAAGATATCCGTCGTAGTTAATGGCACCTGTCACTTGCGTGGCATCCAGGCTCGCCAGCTTTTGCAAAACCGCAAGATCGGCTTTCATGCTTTCCATCATAGCAGCGCTGATTGTCTCGCCAGACAGCTTTTTTCTTACAAAGACGTTTTCGTTGTCTTTGATATAATTTAAAACAAAGATAGACAGATTGCCGCCTTCTTCGTAGAGTGCCTTTGTAAAGGCTCCGCAGGCAGAAATTTGTTCTTCGAGAGAGCCTTTATCTATGGCATATATGAGTTTTTGGAGTCCTAAAACCACCGGGGTGTCAAGGATGCTCCGAAAAACGGAGAGGGCACAAAGTTGTCTGTTTAACTGTTGTAACTGCGTCATCATATTATTCAACTGCTACCGTCCAGTCCATGAAGTCTTCTAATTTACCGGTCTGAATACCGTAAATTGTGTCGTACATTTCCTGGGCAACCGGTCCGATTTCATGATTGTTAATCACCATTTTTTCACCTTTGTAGAGAAGCTCTCCCACAGGGGAAACGATAGCAGCGGTGCCGGAAGCAAACATTTCTTTCAGCTGGCCTGCTCTGTAGGCTTCTTCCAGTTCGTCGATAGAAATTTTTCTTTCGGAAACTTTGATGCCTTTCTTTTTGCAAAGAGCGATGATGGAATTTCTGGTGATGCCCGGCAGGATAGAGCCATTCAGCTCGCTGGTTACCACTTCATCGCCGATGACAAAGAATGCGTTGGCAGCGCCGATTTCTTCGATGTACTTCTTTTCAATACCATCCAGCCACAGAATCTGTTCATAACCCTTTTCATGGGCGATTTCCTGGGCTTTCAGGCTGGCGCCGTAATTTCCGCCGCACTTGGCTTCACCGGTGCCGCCTTTGACTGCTCTGACGTAAACGTCTTCTACATACATCTTGGTTGGTGCCAGTCCGTTTTCAAAGTAAGGGCCGACAGGGCTCAGAATGATCATGAATTTGTATGTTTCAGAACGTCTGACACCTAGGAATGGTTCATCTGCGAAGATGAAAGGTCTGATGTAAAGGGCAGTACCTTCACCCTGCGGAATCCAGTCCTGATCGACTTTTACTAAAGCCTTGATCGCTTCCACAAACAGGTCTTCGTCGATTTGCGGAATGCAGAGTCTGTCGTTGGTATTGTTGGTTCTCTGTGCATTCATGTAAGGTCGGAACAACTGTACTCTGCCTTCTGGTGTTTTATAGGCTTTTAATCCTTCAAACATTTCCTGACCGTAGTGCAGCACGACGGCAGCAGGGTCCAGTTCAATCGGTCCGTATGGTACGATGCGGCCGTTGTTCCAGCCGTCCTTTTGGTTATAGTCCATCACGAACATGTGGTCTGTAAAGACTGTACCGAATCTGAGCCCTTTGGATGCAGGTTTTTTACCTGGATTTGGGTTCTTCGTTACTGGAAAATCATATTTCATATTTCTATCCCTCTCTTTGTCTAGTATTCTTCAA
>CANBFZ010000244.1 GCA_947367725.1 uncultured Eubacterium sp. | reverse complement strand
TTATTTTGCACTGCTTCCAAAATTCTTTCATGTTCCAGTAAATTTTCATCTATGCTGTATTGGGAGGTCCCATAGGTATAACGTACTGAAAGTATCATAAAGCCTGTCTGTATATCAAACATTTTCACCAAATGTGAATTGCCTGTGGCCTCAACAAAACATTTATCAAATGCGATAGACGCATTGATATAATCTTTCAGATTTTCTTTTTTAATACCCTTCTGCGTTTCAATGGCCGCAGACAAAAGCTGCACTAGATGCTCGCATTGCTGATGCTCCATGACACAGCGGTAAGCACCGCAAAGAAGCACTGCCAACGCTTGATTGATCATTTCCATGTTCTCTGTTGTAAGCTGAAACACCTGATATTTATAATTGAAGTTAGAAATCAGAAATCCTTCCTTTTCCAATGCGAAAAGCGCTTCTCGAATCGGCGTATTGCTAATGCCAAATTCTTTGCAAAGCGTTGCAATATTCAGTGTTTCCCCACCTTTGTACACATTGTTTATGATGCGATCTTTGACAATATCATACATCTGTTCTCTGATACTTAATTGAATTAATTCCATCAAATCAGTCCTTCCATGCCTTTATGCGCTAACTACTCTTCCATATTTTTCTGGTGAAATGCATTTGCCTGTCTGCAGTCTCTGACAATTTGTGCAGATAAATCCTGTACACTGTCAAATTTGACTTCATCCCGGGTTTTCTTCAGGAATTCTACAGAAATCTCTTTCCCATAAAGCTCCTTGTCAAAGTCGAAAATATGGGTTTCCACATTTTTTCCATAATGTCCAACGGTCGGCTTATGTCCTACATTGGTGACGCTGGGATACCGCACACCGTTATAGGTACAGTAAGTCACATACACACCGTTGGGCGGCGTTACCATGGACGGATCAATCACTAAATTAGAAGTCGGAAACCCCAGCTTTTTTCCCAATCGGTTGCCCACAACCACTTCACCGCCGATGGCATAATGACGCCCCATATACGTCATGCATTGCTCTACCTGTCCAGATGCCACCAAAGTGCGGATCAGCGAAGAGCTGACCACGTCTCCTTTTATCTTATATGCCGGCATTTCCGTCACTTCATAGCCATACTGCTGACCAAGCTGCCGCAGCACCGCAGGATTCCCCTGGGCTTTGTAGCCGAAATGATAGTTAAATCCACAAAAAGCCGCTTTCATATGAAATTTATCCAGCAGCAGTTTTTCAACAAATGTCGCAGGGTTCATCGTCATAATCGCTTTCGTAAACGGCACATGAAACAGATAATCCACACCCAAAGATGCAATAATCTCTTCCTTGCTGGCTTTCGAGAGAATATTCTTCACCTTTTTTTCTTTGGGCAGCAGATCCTTTGGATGATTGGAAAAGGTAAAAACCGCCGCTTTCAGTCCTTTTGCCCGTGCGGTTTCCACTGTTTTTTGAATCAACGCCTGATGTCCAAGATGCACGCCGTCAAAATTGCCCAGCGCCACGGCTGCCGGTGCAACTGCCTGGATTTCTTCTAAGGTTTCAAATATCTGCATGGTTCTCACCTCGTAAAAAATATCTTGTCTGCCACGAATTTCTGATCCTTTTTGTGGTAAAAGGCAACACCCAGGAATACTTCTGCACCGTCCTTTTCCGCAAACACATTGTAAGCACATCGAAATTCAGGTCGAATGGGCAGATAAAAATCCTGTCTAGCAAAAGCTGGTTCTTTCACAATACGGCATTGCTCCATCGGCAAATGCCATCCGCCTGCAAAGCGAAACCCACTATACCAATCTGTGACCACTTTGCCAAAATGCACCAGCGGCTGCCAGGAAGCATAAAAATGCTGTGCAGCAACAGCAGGTTCCATGGCGCGAAACATCTCCAAGTCCAGCGCATCTTCTATTTTAAAAATACCGCTGGAAGTGCGCTCCAAAGCAGTCATCGTACCGCCACATCCCAGCTTCTGTCCTACATCCTGACAAATGGTTCTGATGTATGTACCTTTAGAACACGTTACTGTAAATGTCACTGTCTTTTCGCCCGCGGGAAAGATATGTTCAAGTTCTAAGGCATCAATATAGATGCTGCGGGTCTTTACCTCTACCGTCTTTCCTTCTCTGGCATACGCATAAAGCCGTTTTCCGTCCACTTTCAACGCGGAGTACATAGGCGGCCGCTGCGTAATTACACCAGAAAATCCGGAAAACGCCGCGCGCACTTCTGCCTCGCTACAAGTAACTGGTCGTCTTTCTAATACTGTGCCCCAGATGTCCTGGGTGTCTGTCAAAAGCCCCAGTTCCATCGTGCACCGATACGTTTTTAAATCCATGTCCAGATATTCTATGATGCGCGTGCTTTTTCCAATACAAATGGGAAGAACACCGGTCGCCATCGGGTCCAGCGTACCGGTATGTCCGATTTTCTTAATGCCCAGCGTTCTTCTTGCCACGCTCACAACATCGTGAGACGTCATATTCTGCGGTTTTCTGATATTCAGTATTCCTTCTATCATATTTCTTTATCCTATGCTGTCTATGAGTTTTTCTTTTAAAAGATCAAAGGCTTCTGTCAAAGAACAGGAAAGGGTGCATCCCGCCGCGCGAATATGACCGCCGCCGCCAAGCTGTGCCGCAAGCTCCGCCACATCTACACGCTGCTTAGAGCGCAGGCTGACTTTAATCCTGCCGTCGGTCGTCTCTTTTAGAAATGCTGCTACTTCTACGCCTGCAATGCTGCGCAGCCGCTGTACAACGCTCTCTGTTTCTTCCATCAGTGCGCCGCTTTCCTTTAACATATCTTGGGTTACATAGGCGATGATCCCCTGCCCGCCCGCCACAGTGGACATAGTCGCAAGGACAAGATTTTCTATCAGCATCTTCTCAATCCGCATATTTTCATAAATTTCCACGCTGACACGGTTTGCATCAATGCCTACATCATAAAGCGACGCCGCAATCTGATGCGTCTCTTTTCTGGTATTGCTGTACTGAAAATTCCCTGTATCGGTAGTAATGGCCGCAAAGATGGCTTCCCCCATCTCTCGGTCAAGTTCCGTATGCATCGCCTGCAGCAGCTTATAAATCAGTTCACCCGTCGCAGCGGCCTCCTTGTCCACATAGTTATAATCACAATGATAGACCGTCGTGCTATGGTGATCCAGGCAAAGACTATGCTTTGCCGCTGCAAATTTCTCCTGTCGTTTTTCGAAGCGGGATGGATCGCCGCAGTCAACACAGATAGATAAATCCACATCTGTAAGAATATGCTGATCAAAGGTGCAATACCCTTGATCTAAAAAGGCTAAATTGGCAGGAATGCCATCTTCAATTAGAATATGACATTCCTTTCCTGCCTGCCGGAGCGCTCTGCACAGGGCTGCTGCCGAGCCCAGGGCATCTCCGTCCATATTCACATGGGGATAAATCAGAATTGTTTCTGCAGCAGCAAGCACCGCCGCTAGTTCTTCAAAGGTATTATTCTTCATGTTCCATTCCTAATTTTCCAATCACTTCGGAAATATGTCTGCCATATTCCATAGAAGTATCCAATTTAAAAATCAGTTCCGGTATGTGGCGCAGTTTCATCTGCCTGCCGATTTCTTTCTTCATCAGCCCTTTGGCGCTGCGAAGTCCTGCAAGCACATCTTCTGCCTCCTGCCGCTTTGCTTCTTCCTCTTTCCCGACAGAAAGAATCGTTACATAGCAGGTCGCATAACTGCCGTCAGAAGTCACTTCTACATCCGAGAAGCTGACCATCGCCTGCTGTAATCTAGGGTCCTTGATCTCTCGAAGGAGCATTTCGCTCAAAATCTTTCTGATTTCTTCTCCAAGCCGACCCTGTCTGTATCCTTTTCCCATAAGTTTTCCTTTCGTCACAGTCATGTCTGAAGACATCAAGGTACGCGCTGCTCTTTCGAAGCAGTGCTTCGAGAAAGAACAGTTTTTTATTTTCTTTCTATTTC
>CANBFZ010000243.1 GCA_947367725.1 uncultured Eubacterium sp. | reverse complement strand
ATTTGGAAGCGGCGATGAAAGCCTGCGGTTATCGCGCTGTGCTTTTGCCGCCTGTAGATAAGAATTCGGTGGAAGAAGGACTGAAATACATCAATAACGATGCTTGCTATCCAACGATTGTAACGCTGGGACAGATTATTTCTGCACTGAAGTCAGGAGAATACGACCTAAATAAGACAGCCGTGTTTATGTCTCAGACAGGCGGCGGCTGTAGAGCCAGCAATTATGTGGCGCTGCTTCGCAAAGCGCTAAAAGACCTTGGCATGGAGCAGGTGCCGGTGGTTTCGTTCAACGCAGTAGGGCTTGAGAAAAATCCAGGCTTTAAGATCACAGCGAAAATGGGACTGCGTCTAGCGGTCGGCTGTGTTTACGGGGATTTAGTTATGCGAATTTTGTACGCGACCAGACCTTATGAAAAGGTGCCGGGTGCTTGTCAGGCTGTGTTAGACAAATGGCACGACCGAATCATACATAACGTGGTGCATTTCAATCGGCGTGAATATGAGAAGATTTTACAAGGGCTTGTAGAAGATTTTGACAATGTGGAACGTACTGGCGAGAAAAAGCCAAAGGTAGGCGTGGTCGGGGAAATTCTGGTTAAATATCATCCCAACGCCAACAATGATATTGTGGGTATTATTGAAGCTGAAGGCGGCGAAGCAGTGGTTTTGGATATGCTGGACTTCTTTCTGTATGGGATGCACAGCAAGAAATTTAACTTTGAAAATCTGTCAGGTTCCTATAAGACAATGATGACCAACAAAATCGGTATTCGTGCCGTAGAATGGCTGCGTAAGCCGATGCGCAGCGCACTGAGAACAAGCAGGAATTTCCAGGAACCCGCCTATATTGAAGAGACTGCTAAGGCAGCTTCTGCCATCAGCTCCATCGGCAATCAGTGCGGCGAGGGCTGGCTTCTGACTGGAGAGATGGTGGAACTGATTCACAGCGGTGTTGAAAACATCGTATGTCTGCAGCCTTTTGCATGTCTGCCCAACCATGTGACAGGAAAGGGCATGATGAAGGCGCTCCGGAAGATGAATCCGAAAGCCAACATTGCGGCAATCGACTATGATCCGGGTGCCAGTGATGTGAACCAGCTAAATAGAATTAAGCTGATGATGGCGACAGCCCATAAAAATTTAAAAGAATGAACATGATAAAACGTGCCTGCTGTAAGGTTTTAAGCCTGCGCAGGCACGTTTTTTCTGCTGCATCCATATGCTGAAAGAAAGGAATTTTAAGGAGGTCAGATTATGGAAGAAAATCTGAAACAGCAGTATCCCTTTGTAAACCCGCCGCTGCCTTATGCATATGACGCACTGGAGCCGTTTATCGATGAAGAAACGATGCGGCTGCATCACGATGCGCATTTGCAGACCTATGTAGATAACCTCAACGGTATCATCGAAAAATATCCGGCACTGCAGAACTGGAGTCTTACCCAACTTTTGATCTGGAATCACCATTTGCCGCAGGAAATACAGGAAAGTGTGGTCGACGGAGAAATTTCAAAAATTCGTTGAAAATCCTTTTATTGTGTAGTATACTATTTAAGTTGAAAATTTCTAAAGAAAAAGATAGGAGGTGTCTCCATGGGTAGACACGGAACAATTGCCGGCAGAAAAGCGGCACAGGATTCAAAAAGAGCAGCGATGTTCACCAAGTATGCCAAAGCGATTACAGTCGCGGCAAAAGACGGCGGAGATCCTGAATACAACGCAGGCCTTAGAGTGGCAATCGAAAAAGCAAAGGCAATCAGCATGCCTAACGATAATATTCAAAGAGCAATCAAGAAAGGGACTGGAGAACTTGGAGGCGCTTCTTACGAGGAACTTTCTTTTGAAGGTTACGGTCCTGGCGGCGTAGCAATTATTGTAGACTGCCTGACAGATAATAACAACCGTTCCACTTCTTTTGTCCGTTCCACGTTTGATAAGCATGGCGGAAATTTGGGCACACCGGGATGCGTATCCTATATGTTTGCAAGAAAGGGCGTATTGATCATCGAAAAAACCGATGAGATTGATGAAGATGCCCTGATGGAAGCTGCACTGGAAGCAGGCGCAGACGATATGGTGACAGAAGAAGACAGCTTTACTGTTTATACAGAACCATCTGCATACGCGGATGTATACCAGGCACTGGCAGGGGCTGGCTATGAATTCGTTGAATCCGATATCGAATTTGTACCTTCCATGGAGAGTGCACCAACAGAGGAACACGATATTAAGAAGCTGAGAAAGCTGATCGATGTTCTGGAAGACAATGATGATGTGCAGAAGGTACATACCAACTGCGGCATCGACCTCTACGAAGAATAATCTGATGAACCCCTTTGTGAGCACAGAGGGGTTTTGTTTTTTGCCGGAAAAAGCAGGAAAAACATCTTGCTCCAGTTTGCGATTCCGTTTAAAATATGAGTATGAGTTGGTTTAGAGAGGAACGTGAAAACAACGTGATAAATAAGGAAGCAATTAAAATCCTCGCAATGGAGGAATATCATAGATGGACAGAGGCGGCAGAACGCCTTGGGGATCAGGCGCTGGCAGAAGAACTTGGTCAGCTTGCAAAAGAAGAAGAGGAAATCATTGACGCTTTTTGCGCCAGTCTGCAATTTGGAACTTCCGGTATCCGCGGCATCATCGGCGCCGGTACCAATCGCATGAACGAATATGTCGTCAGAAGAGTGACCCAGGGACTTTCTCATTATCTGAATGCAAATTATGATGCGCCGCAAGTAGTCATTGCGTATGATACCAGGAAAAAGTCCCGCGTTTTTGCAGAAGAGACGGCGAAGGTGTTACGGGGAAACGGAATCAAGGTATGGCTGTTTTCTGAACTGGCAACGGTATCTCTGCTTTCTTATGCGATAAAAGCCCTTGCCTGCACCATGGGCATTATGATTACTGCAAGTCATAATCCGAAGATTTTTAATGGATATAAAGTATATAACAGCGACGGTTATCAGATTGTAGGTGCTGTGCCGGATGCGATTTTAGAAGAAATCAACAAGCTGGACTATTTTGACGAGATTCCCACATCGGAAGAGGGGATGCAGCCGGTGCCAAAGCAGCTATCTGCAGCCTTTGTCGAAAAAATCATTTCCATGTGTCCAGAACCAAGCAGTGCAGTAAAAGAAAGTCATCTAAAGCTGGTCTATACACCGCTCAATGGGACGGGCAATAGATATGTGAGGAACGTGCTGCAAGGCATTGGGCAGGAAGACACAGTCGTCGTGGCAGCACAGGAGCAGCCTGACGAGAATTTTTCCACTTGCGCAGCGCCGAACCCGGAAAAAATTACTGCGTTTACAGAAGGATTTCGCACCCTGGATCAAGTTGGCGGCGATTTGATCGTGGCGACAGACCCGGACTGCGATCGGGTGGGTGTCTGCATCTACCATGACGGTATGAAAGTACTGCTGACGGGAAATCAGCTGGGGGTTTTGATGCTGGATTATCTCTGCCGCGTAAAACCGCCTGCAGCGGGGCAGTTTATCATTAAGAGCATTGTAACAACGCCGCTGGCGGAGAAGATTGCGAAAGAATACGGGCTGAAAGTGATCAATACACTGACAGGATTCAAGTATATCGGAGAAATGATTACCCGGCTGGAGCAGGTCGGAAGAACCGCAGAATATTATTTTGGATTTGAAGAAAGCAACGGCTATTTGATGGATCCGTTTATCAGAGATAAGGATGGCGTCAGTAGCGCCATGCTTTGTGCGTGTCTTGCAGCATATTGGAAAAAACGCGGCCTCGATCTTGTAGACCGATTGCATCAAATTTATGACGCATATGGCATTTGCGTGGATAAGACCGTGAATTATTTCTTTGAGGGGCCCTATGGAAAGCTATCCATGGAACGTGTGATGGACTATTTCCGAACGGAGATTACAGATACCATTGCGGGCTATCATATAAAAGAAAAGACCGACTTTTTGCAG
>CANBFZ010000242.1 GCA_947367725.1 uncultured Eubacterium sp. | reverse complement strand
GGCTTTTGTGTATGTCCGTGCGGGAGATTCATGGCTATACGGTGAAGGAGACGGTGAAAATCATCCCGTTGACGCTTTTCTTTATGATTATGGCAGTCATTGTCTGTGTGATTCTGTATCTGATTGGGCAGCGTACTTCGGTTTTCTTTGTATTTGTACCGCTGCTGGCATGCTGGTTCTTTCTGCCGGCTTGGCTCTTTTGGCGGTTTGGAGTGCAGCATTATCAATCCAGCGGTTCCTGATATGCAAAACGAGCATGAAAATCTATTTGCAATAGGTATTAGACATTTTCAAAGTGCCGGCTTATAATTATCATATGGAAGATTATGGTAAGCAGGGAGGAATCGAAAGATGAAAATCAGTGATAAAAGGGAATTTGCGCAGCAGAATGTTTTTGGGCTGGGACAGGAGAACAGCGCCTTTGCCCAGTTCTTTCAGGGGAATTCTTATCTGAATCCGCTGACCAATCCGGGCGAAACCTGTGTATTTCTGGCGAACGTAACCTTTGAACCGGGCTGCCGCAACAACTGGCATATTCATCATGCAAAGAGCGGCGGCGGACAGCTTTTAATCTGCACGGCAGGAAGTGGCTGGTATCAGGAGGAAGGTAGAGAAGCAGTCAGCTTGGAGCCGGGCATGGTAATCACCATTGCACCGGAGGTAAAGCACTGGCACGGCGCGAAAAAAGACAGCTGGTTTTCACATATCGCAGTGGAAGTGCCCGGTGAAGAAACAGAAAATGAATGGTGTGAGCCGGTAGAGGATGCGGCGTATGAGGCGCTGCGTTAAGCCAAGCTAAGGGAAGTGAAGCACAGCACAGTTAAGTAAAACAGAAAGCCAGACGATGGAGGTGAAGCAGGTGAACTATTATGAAACAGATCCGGAATTCATGGAAATATTGGAACATTTCGCAGGTGAGGAAACAGTAAACGAACCGGACTGTCGGCTGCCCGAAAAAACACGGTATCTTGCCATTTTGGCTGCTTTGATGGGATGTCAGGGCGTAGATGTATTTCGAGGAGTGATTCCAAATGCTCTTGGGGCGGGACTTGCACCGGAAGCAATAAAAGAACTGGTTTATCAGGCGACAGACTATCTTGGCATCGGCAGAGTGTTGCCGTTTTTGGAAGCAGTTAATACTCAATTTGTTGCCCGGGGAATCAAGCTTCCCCTTGAGAGTCAGGCGACTGTGACGAGGGAAACTCGTCTTGAAAAAGGCGCTTCCGCACAGGTGGAAATCTTCGGAGAGGGTATGAGAGAAGCTTATAAAGCAGGTCATATTAACCGCTGGCTTGCGGCAAACTGCTTCGGCGACTATTACACCAGAAAGGGACTGGATTTAAAGGAGCGGGAGATGATTACCTTTTGCTTCCTGATGGCGCAGGGAGGCTGTGAACCTCAGCTAACCGCCCATGCCAAAGGGAATATGAATCTGGGCAGCGGCAAAGCGTTTCTGCTTGCTGTAGTATCTCAGTGTCTGCCGTATATCGGTTATCCGCGCAGTTTGAACGCAATCGCCTGCGTGAACAAAGCGGCAGAGTAGTCCAGTGAAAATACGATTCAAACGCCAGTAAACTCCAATCATAAGCAAATCAAAAGTTTATCAAAAAAGGTTGTGGACCGGTAAGATTACCGATACACAACCTTTTCATTTGCAGCGAATTGTTTAAAACCCCGGATTAAAGCCCCAGACCGAAGTTATCCTTGACCCTCTGCATCACAGGGCGGGCGATGGCGTTGGCACGCTGGGCGCCATCCTTTAAGATTTCAATCAGTTCATCAGAATGGCGGATTTCCTCATATCTGGCTTTAATCGGAGCCAGCGCATCCGTTACGACAACGACTAAGTCTTTCTTGAAATCACCGTAGCCTTTGCCTGCGTAAGCAGCTTCGATTTCATCCAGTGTTTTACCGGAGAGGACGGCGTAGATGTTCATCAGATTGCTGATGCCAGGCTTGGTTTCCGGGTCAAAACGTACTACGCCTTCGGAGTCAGTGGTGGCTTTCATGATGGACTTTTTAATTTTGGCAGGGTCATCCAGTAGGGAAATTCTGCTGTGGATATTCTCTGCGGATTTACTCATCTTCTGGGTCGGATCGTCCAGCGCCATGATGCGCGCACCTTCTTTCAGATAGCGACCTTCCGGTACGACGAAAGTCTTTTTCTTCGTGTTGTTGACTCTGATGGCGATATCACGAGTCAGTTCGATGTGCTGTTTCTGATCGTTGCCTACAGGCACTACGTCTACATCGTAAAGCAGAATATCTGCTGCCATCAGAAGCGGATAGGTGAAAAGCCCAGCCGGCGCGGATTCTTTGTTATGGCTCTTTGCTTTAAACTGGGTCATTCTGGAAAGTTCTCCTGTGTAGGAGTTGCAGGTTAGTACCCAGGAAAGTTCTGTATGGGCGGAAACATCGGATTGGACGAAAACGATAGATTTCTTTGGATCTACGCCCACTGCAAGATACAGGGCAGCAACGTCGAGAATGTGCTCTCTCAGTACTTTTGGATCTTGCGGCACAGTGATGGCGTGCAGGTCAACGATGCAGTAGATGCATTCATGATCGTCCTGTAGTTCCACAAACTGACGCAGTGCGCCAAGATAATTGCCAAGATGAATGTTGCCAGTCGGCTGTACGCCGGAAAATACTCGTTTCATGTGATAAACCTCCATTATGTATGCACTTGTTAATTTGCTAGTTATTTCTGTAGTCAAAAATTCTCTTTGTTTTTTTCTCACTGCGAGGCAGACTGCCCATTGCCACACCTTTTGGCGCGATGGCAAGTCCCACCTTTGTCTTAAAGGCAGCGCCGATGGCTTTTTCGGCAGCGTCTGCATCTGCGCCTGTTTCCATTTCGACGGAAAGGGTGAGAACGTCTTTTCCGTCTATGTGGTCGATGTTAATTTGGTATTCGCTGCTGACGCCGGGGATATCTCGGAGGATGTCTTCTATCTGTCCCGGATAAATATTGACGCCCTTGACTTTTACCATATCATCACTTCTTCCTATTATACGGTCAATTCGAGGAAATTTCAAGCCGCAGCTGCAGCTTTCGGGTACAATTCTGGAGAGATCGTGGGTTCTGTAGCGAATCAGCGGCGCGCCTTCTTTGCGAAGGGTAGTAATAACGATTTCGCCGGTTTCGCCGTCAGGCACATTTTCCCCAGTAGCGGGGTCGATGATTTCGATGTAAAGATAATCATCCCAGTAGTGCATCGGGGTTTCACGGCAGCAGTTGATGCCGATGCCCGGACCGTAAATTTCGGTGAGTCCGTAAATATCATAAAGTTCAATGCCCAGCTCTTTGGCGATGGCCACGGCGGTGAGCTTGTGGTCCCCGGTGATCATCACCGGCTTGATCCCCGCCGAGCGGCACTGGGCCACCGCCGCCTTTACCTCCTCCCGGGGCGGGTCCATCATCCCCAGAAGGCCCAGAAAGGTCAGATGGTGTTCCAGCGTGTCGCTGCTGAGGGAGGAGGGGAGGGCGGACAGCTCCCGCCGGGCCACCGCAAGGACCCGAAGAGCCTGCCCGGCCATGGCGTCGTTGGCGGCCAGGACGGCCTGCTTTTGGGCGGGGGAGAGGTCACAGCGGGAGAGAAGGACATCGGGCGCTCCCTTGACACAGACCTGAAACCTGCCGCCGGGCAGAGGCTGCACTGTGGACATGAGTTTGCGGTCGGAGTCGAAGGGGACCTCTCCCCGGCGGGGGAAGGCATGGTCCAGTCCGGCCTTGTCCAGTCCGGCCCGGGTGGCGGCCTCCACCAGAGCGATCTCGGTGGGGTCGCCGGTGGAGAGGGTGGCGTCGCAGCAGAGAACGGCGGCGGTGAGAAGGGGGCCCTCTTTGCCGCCGGGGAGGGTCCAAAGCCTGCGGACCGTCATTTTGTTCTGGGTCAGGGTGCCCGTCTTGTCGGAGCAGATGACCCCGGCACAGCCCAGCGTTTCCACGGC
>CANBFZ010000241.1 GCA_947367725.1 uncultured Eubacterium sp. | reverse complement strand
CCGTCCTTTTCCATAAGCTGCGCATGGGTTCCCGCCTCCAACAGCCGCCCTTCGTGCAGCACCAAAACACGGTCAACCAGTTGGGTAATGCCAAGACGATGAGAAATCAGCAAGGTGGTCTTTCCGGCTGTCATTTCAACGAAGTTTCGATACAGCTCCGTTTCTGCCAACGGATCCAGCGCTGCAGTCGGCTCATCTAAAATCATGAGACGAGTATTTCGCCGATACAGGGCTCTGGCCAGCGCAACACGCTGCCACTGTCCACCGGATAGATCATTGCCGCTCTTGCTGAACTGACCAATTTCTTCGTCAAGCCCATCGGGCTGGCTGTCAACCAGATCCTTAAGATTCGCTTCTTTGAGAAGCCGCTCCAAGGTTTCTGCATCCACAGTCACTTCCATTTCCGAAGCGGCAATGTTCTCTCGAAGTGTGCCTTCGTAATGGCAGAAATCCTGAAATACTGCTGCCGTAGATTTTCGTACTCGGCGAATCTGCCTATCATCAAGCAGCGTCCCATTTACCTTGATTTCTCCCTGCTGTGGGGTATAAAACCCCATAATCAGATTGATCAGCGTACTCTTCCCGCTGCCGTTTTCACCGACAATCGCCACCGTTTCCCCCTCCTTGATCGTCACTGACAAATCGTCAATGACCTGTCTGTCCGAGCCCGGATACGCAAAGGATACATGCTGCAATTCGATAGAAACAGATGCCAGACCAGCCTTTCCATTGACTTCCCCCTCCTGACTTAGCGCCTGTAAATCAAAAAAGTCTTTCATATAGGAGATATTCTGTCCAAACTCCATCATAGAAATCAAAAGACTGCTGATCAGACTCTGCAAGCGTCCCGATAAAGTCAAAACCAACATAAAGACGCCTGCGCCGCCTGCCGGATGCAGGTAAATCTGTCTGCCAACCAGAATTAATATAATGACATAGACTGCATTACGCAAAATATCTGCTGCCATGTTATAGGTCACATGTTTCCTGGTCAGCGCTTCTTTCTTTTCAATATAGGCCTTCGCAGTCTTCTTCCATTCTCTTTTCAAATATGGATATGCACCAAAATGGCGGATATCTTTCATGGCTTCCGGCCGGACACAGGTCAGATACTGCATGATAGCGCTGTCTCCCTCCAGCATCCATTTGGTTCTAAAATGATATGTCGCATCACTCTGCAGATAGGACAGTACCGCCGCAGGAATACAGGTCAAAAATACCGCCGCTACAATCACACCGCTGACACGAAACAGTTCCAAAGATACGCTCGTTATCGCAATCACTCGCTGTACATTCAGAATTAAATCCTGCATACTTCTGGCGGTATACTCACCTGCATATTCTTCCACAAAAGACAGCTTTTGCCGAAAGCCATCGTGATTCTCTATGTAATGAAACTTTACATTGCACTTACATTCCATAATCGTTTTTGCTACAAACCGTTCTGTCCGAGTGGTATCCATACGAAGCGTATTCTGGGTCAAACAGTCAAAAACTGACTGCACGATATACAAGCCAAGCATTAATGCAAACAGAGAAACGACCATATTCTCTCCACCACCTAGTGTTCTTCCGGTCACCATCTGGTAAAGCGCATTCGTCAAACGCGCCAGACAGCGGGCACTGATAACGGGAAGAAAGGCTGCAAACAGTCCCAGCACATTTATAAGAATAGAGTCCCAGCCCTTCACGCGAAGACTGACCTTAAGTGCCTTCTTTACAATACAGATCGCTTCCCCAAATGGTATCTTTCTGGTATTTTCATATTCCATCTTACAAATCCTCCTTCTGATACCATGCAGCCTGCTGCTGATACATGGCCGCATACAAACCGCCGCGCTTCATCAGCTTTTCATGGGTTCCATCTTCTACAATGCGTCCTTTATCTAAAACCAAAATCCGATCTGCAAGCTGCGCAAACCCGATCCGGTGACTGATCAGAATCGCTGTATTCCCTGCTAGATTTTCTTTGATCTGCTCAAACTGCTCCAGTTCCGCAATAGGATCCAGTGCAGAAGCAGGTTCGTCCAGAACCAAAATATCATGACTGCCCATGGAGGCTCTCGCAATGCCGATTTTTTGCCGTTCCCCGCCAGACAGTTCTACACCATCGGGATAAACTTCTTTACGAAGCAGGGTATCCATCCGTTTCGGCAGCCTCTCCACCAATTTTTCTGCACCGCCTTTTTGGATGGCTGCTTCTACCATCTGCCGATCTTCCATGCGCGCGATATTTCCTATGCCGACGTTTTCCCGCACCGTCTTATGCAAAATGAAAAAATCCTGGAAGAAAGTTCCTATTGTTCCTTTGTGATACACTCTGCCACTGGTCGGTAAATAAATCCCCATCAACACTTGGACAAGGGTGGATTTACCACTGCCGTTTTCCCCCACCAAGGCTACGATCTGCCCCTTCGGAATAACTAGATCAATGTGATGGAGCACTTCTCGCTCATTTTGATAAGTAAAGCACAGGTCCTTTGCTGCAATCGCAATCTCACTGTGTTCGGTATCTGTTTTCAGCTCCGCAGGATCTACGGCAGCAGCCAGCGCCGTTCTCTCTTTTTTTGCCAATTCTTCATCCACCATGTTCATAAACGCTCTTTGCCTTTTTAATGCAAAAACACCTCGATGGAAATCAATTGACCCATCGGAAATCGCTGTCACATACCCGCCTAGATTTCCGCAAAGTGTAAAGAGCATCAGAAATTCTTCTACTGTAATGCCTCCCTTGGAAATTCCCTGCAGACAGATCAGCAGAATGGCGCCCATGAACAGATACAGAAACAGACTGCTCAGAAGTCCCGCCGTTCCCACGCTCTTATTATATATGTGCTCTGCTTGCTCCATTTCATCATAATACCGGTCAAACTGATTCATAACTCGTTTCTGGCTTCCATAGACTCTGATTTCCTTTGCAACATTTGGTTCCATGGGAATCAGTTTGAGATCGCGAAGACGCCGCCATGCAGGGTCATAGATTCGCTCAAACGCCTCTAATTTTTGGGTCATACGATGATTTAGATAGAGCATGATCACTATATAAGCAAAGATGCACATAGAAATGCTCGGTGATACACTGGCCGCCGTGATCAAAAGCGCTAGAATTCCAATCCCTTTGCCCAGAAGATTACATGCTGCGCTGGTCACATCGGTCAGCGCCCCAGCGCGGCGAATCACCGCATTATACTCATCATGCATCTCCTTTTTAAACAGCAGCTCCATCGGTATCTTTTGAAAAAAATCCATGAGCAATTCCTGCAGCCCCAGATAATAGGAATCATACATGCGAAAATACAGAAACCCACTGTTGATTCTGGCTGACAGCCCACTGATGGTCAGCACCGCACCATAAAAAATAATGTATGGCAGCACATCGGAAAATGTACCTGTGCCAGTATCTAAAAATCCAGCAATCACCGCTAAGATTTTTTTATTCAGAAGCAGTGCAATGGCTGGCAAGATACACAGCATCCCGTTCAGCGTCAACCAAAACGTAACAGTCCTTTTGTCGATGGAAAACACCAGATGGGCGATCCATCGGTACACCTTTCGGTTGGAAGCATCTTTCATGACTCTTTTCCTTCCTTTTTTTCATCATCTCATCTACTTGATCTTCTACGTGATTTATTATGCAAGTTTCATACCATATAGTCGACAAGAAGAGATATGTGTGAAAACATGTGCTGCGCATGCACAAATACTTTTAGCCTGTAGATGTTTGCTGGTTTTAATCTTATTTCACCACATTTAGTTTGCTATAAGAGATATGTTCCGATGTATAAATACAGACAAATGCTATATGCAGGGAAAAAATAGGAAGTATTGAAAAAACAATACTTCCCATCTCAAATTCTACATAATTAACCGCTTTCGAACAAAGCATCATCTCGCCTAGTCTCTCTGCTAGAAAAAAATAACGTCTACTGTGTTTCCATAAGTCGTATCAATGATAAAACAGCGCCTGCATATCAAATAATACC
>CANBFZ010000240.1 GCA_947367725.1 uncultured Eubacterium sp. | reverse complement strand
AGAGCAGCGGTGTTGTCTTTGACCTCTTTGTCCCAGGCGGAAATTTACGGTGGGGATACACAGCCCTTTGGGATTGATATGAAAGGACTTGCGTTGAGAGGGGAATCCAGAACGCAGGCAGATGTGGAAGGCATTTTTGAGCGGATTTATAGAGGGACCATGCCAGCGGTGGTAAACGGAACCGTCAGCAGCAGCCAAATTTTTTACAGCAGTTATTTAAGTACTTATATTGAACGCGATGTGAGAGAACTGTCAGATTCGATTGATGCGTTAAAGTTCCTTCGATTTATTACGGCAGCTGCAGCAAGGTGCGGACAGATGCTTAATATTGCTGAAATTGCAAGAGATGCGGATATAAATCAGCAGCAGGCTAAGAAATGGCTGGGCATTTTGGAAACCATTGGACTGATTTTTTATCTTCATCCGTATTCTAATAATCTGCTCAAACGCCTTGTAAAAACGCCCAAGCTATACTTTTATGATACGGGGCTTGTCTGCTATTTAACCAAGTGGAGTAGCGCGGAGACGCTGGAAAGAGGCGCGATGAATGGTGCAATTTTAGAAAACTATGTGGTGGCTGAGATTAGAAAAACCTACTTGAACTGCGGAAAGACACCGTATATGTACTACTACCGTGATAAGGACGCCAAGGAAATTGATTTGGTATTAGAGCATGACGGGGTGCTCAATCCGATTGAAATTAAGAAAACATCCAATCCGGGGACAGAACTGATAAAGGTGTTTGGATTGCTTGATCCGTCATCCGTTCCACGTGCAAAGGGAGCTGTGATATGCATGAAACCGGGATTTGGCGCAATTGACAGAGACAACTATATCGTGCCGGTTTGGATGATTTGATGCGCCCCGGCTATGGAGGGATATGCGGCATAAGTATTGGACATACGAAAGTCCGCGTGATACACTGAAAATAACCAATGGTTTGGGAAGCAAAGTGATAGGAGGTCGTTATGGAATATCGTGTAAATCGCCGCACAGGCGACAGAATCAGTATCATTGGAATGGGTGGACATCTGACCCCCGCTACAGAAATAGAAGGTGTGGAAACGCTGCAGATGGCATATGAGGCAGGGATTAACTTCTTTGATTTTGCGGCGGCAGAAAGCGCCTGTTTTGACTATTATGACAAAGCCCTGGGCGGCGCCAGAAAAAATGTGTTTTATCAGATCCACTTCGGTACGGATTTCAGCACCGGCGTCTACGGAAAGAATCTCGCCTTGGATTCTGTGAAACGGACCATAGACTGGCAGCTAACAAAGTTAAATACGGATTATATCGATTATGGCTTTATCCACTGTCTGGACACGGAAGAAGAGTGGAACAAATACATAGACAACGGCGTTTTGGCATATATCGAAGAACTGAAAAAACAGGGTGTGGTGCATCATATTGGCATGTCCTCCCATACGCCTTCGGTGGCGGCGCTGGGGCTTGATACCAGTCTTGTGGATATGCTCATGTTCAGCATCAATCCGGGCTATGATTACTGTCACGGCGAGTATGCTGTGGGCGCGGCAGGTGAACGGATGGAACTTTACCGCCGCTGCGAAAAAGAGGGTGTGGGCATTTCTGTCATGAAAGTTTTTTCTGCCGGGCAGCTGCTTTCTGAAAAAACATCTCCCTTTGGCAAGGCTTTGACGGAGGTGCAATGTTTACAGTATGCGCTGGATAAGCCGGGTGTGCTGACGGTGCTTCCGGGCATTATGACCAAAGCCGAGCTTCTGCGGATTTTAAAATTTAACGACGCTGCGCCTTCGGAAAAGGATTATTCGATGATTTCGTCTCTGACGCCGACAGAGGTGAAAGGGATCTGCGTCTACTGCAATCACTGCCAGCCGTGTCCGGCGGGGCTTGATGTGGGTCTGATAAACAAATACTATGATTTGGCGAAGGTGGGCGATGCGCTGGCGGCAGATCACTATCAGAGACTGGACAAGAAAGCGGGTGCATGCACTGCTTGCGGTCACTGCGACAAAACCTGCCCGTTCGGCACAGCACAGAGCGAACGAATGAAAGAAATCGCTGCGTATTTTGGGGCGTAATAGGCATTGAGATAGATGTAAATATGATCATACAAAACGACAAGCAAATCATCTGGTGCTTGTCGTTTTATAATTGTGTAGGAAGTCTCAAGAAAGTTTACTGTTGAAAAAATCGAAGTTGACAAATTTCGTCAGTTTACGTATTTTTGTCAACAAACAGTCTGAATGGCAGACTTAATCACATTCCATTTCCTTCGTAGGTTATGGCAGGTTATATCGTACCATCTTGCAAAGCCGTCCAAATCATGATAAAATTTTGGTGATATATCAGGAGTTCGTATAGGGAAAGGGCAGAACGTAAAATGGTACAGGAGAAGAAATCTACTAAAATTTATGAGGCGATTAAGGCTGACATTCTGTGCGGAAGGCTTGACACGAGAACCTTTCTCAACGCCGGTGAAATCGCGGAGAAGTATCAGGTCAGCAAAGCGCCGGTCAGAGACGCGCTGCAGGTGCTGTGTGAGCAGGGGTATCTGGTCAGCTATCCCAGAAAAGGCTATATGGTAAATATTTTCAGCAGGGAAGAAGCCAACCGGATACAGAATGTGCGTCGCCATATAGAAAAATACTGTGTGGAACTGGCGATAGAGCATGCAACAGATGAAGAAATCAAATCGCTGGCGCGCTATACTAAAAGAAACCTGCCGGAGCAGGGAAATCGATATCAGTCGGAACTTGGGATGGAAAGCAACAATCTGCAGTTTCATGTACGCCTTGCGGAAATCGGAGGAAATGAATATCTGACGGAAATCGTAAAAAGTTTGGCGGGTAAGATTACCATGGCGAACATCGATACGGCTTCGGATCTGTGCTATCACGAAAAGGTGATAGAGGCGCTTTTAGACAGAAACCTTGAGGCGGCAATCCAGTATATTGAAGCGGATATTGAATCACTGTAAAGGGCGCAGCTGAAATAGAAACATTGGAAGAAGAACCAAAGAAAGGGTTCTTCTTTTTTTGCGTGGGAATTGTATTGACAAAAGAACAATTCGGTGATAATATATAAGAAATTTTATTGAACATATCAGTGAAATTTTGAAAAAATTTTAAAAAGAATGGTGCTGGAAGGCACCAAAACAAAAGAAAGGAATGATCACCATGAAAGACAGAAATTATCTTCCGATTTCCACGAAGACCTGCTTTGCCATTGCAGACTTCGGGAAAAACTGCCTTATTATTTTTAACACGTACTTTTTACTGTATTTTTACACCGACGTGATACAGATTGCACCGGGTGTGGCGGCAGTGATTATGGGAATCGCCAGAGTCTGGGACGCGATGAACGATCCGATGATGGGCGTCATGGTTGACAGAACGAAATCGAAGGAAGGAAAGTGCAGATTCTGGCTGAAGTACTTTTCAGTGCCTGCCGGCGTGTGTCTGTTTCTGAGCTACTTTGTACCGGGACTTTCCGGCACCAGCAAGATTATCTGGGTTGCGGTTACCTATATTTTCCAGGGTATGGCAACGACCATTACCAGCGTGCCGCTGAACACTCTCCTTGCTAGACTGACTGACAACAGAGAAGAACGCGTCAGTCTGGGTCAGTACAAAGCGGTGGGCACACTGGCAGCCAACCTGATTATCCCGGCAATTTCACTGCCGCTGGTAACAAAGCTTGGCGGCATAGACTTAGAAAAAGGCTTTGCTCTGGTTGCTGCGATTTACGGTGTAGCTTATGCGGTTTGTCATCTGGTCGCTTATCTAGGAACAAGGGGCTACGAAAGAACCTATGAGGAAGAACTAGCTCTTGCAGTAGAAGAAGGCGCACCGCTGGAAAAAGTAACCATCGGGCAGATGCTGAAAGCGCTGGTACAGAACAAGATCTGTCTGATTGTATGCCTCTCCTATCTGGGATATCTGTTGTATGCTTCCGTGATGGGAAGTACCCTGGTATATTATCTGCAGTATAACATTCAGCAGCCG
>CANBFZ010000239.1 GCA_947367725.1 uncultured Eubacterium sp. | reverse complement strand
AGATACCAGTCCGCCTGCGGAATAGAATTTTGATACTCGTTCTAGTCTTAACATCATATTCCCCTTTCTTATTCTGCCAATACTATACAACACAGCAAACGTTCCGTCTATGGCTTTAGGGGAATTTTAAGAAATGTAAGGAAATATTAAGAAACATTTATACAGCCCAAAGGATGCAGCTTCACAGATTCGATCTGCTTCGCCAAAAAATACATGCAGACAGCAAATGGCGCTCTCTTTCAGATGCATTGCTGCCTGCCTTTTCTTCTTATTTCATTTCAATCAGTTCATAATCTCTGGTGCCGATTCCCAGCTTCTCGCCGTGGATCAATCCTGCCTCCCAATCTGTATCAGGGTGGATGATTTTAAACACGTCGTGACCGCTTGCATGTGTATGCCGATGCGTCTCTGGGTGACTATGACAAGCACACTGGTCTGCTGCACTGCCGGAAATCACCGGCTGCCTGTTGGCAGCATCCACGCAGGCCTGGTCGATGGCGACCGGATCAAAAGAGGCGAACATTCCTACATCTGGAATGACCGGCACATCGTTACCGCCTTCACAATCACAGTCTGGAGACACATTCATAACCATGCTGATATGAAACGCTTCTTTTCCCGCTAATGCTGCTTTGGTATATTCGGCAATTTTTCGATTCATTACCGGTTTCGCTTCATCCCACTTGGTGGCAAGCGCACCTTTCGGACAGTAAGCAAGACAGTAACCACAGCCTACACAACGATCTTCATCGATCACTGCCTTTTTATTCTCAAGATACACGCCGTCGTTGGCACAATTTTTTACGCACATACCGCAGCCAATACAAAGATCCGCATCAATAGCAGGCGTACCGCTGCTGTGCATTTCCATCTTGCCCTTTTTAGAGCCAGCGCCCATACCAATGTTTTTCAGTACGCCGCCAAAACCTGCGCCCACATGCCCTTTAAAATGGGTCAATGAAATCAAAACATCAGCCTCTGCGATGGCTGCGCCAATCTTTGCCTTTTTCACGTACTCGCCGCCTTCTACTGGGATTTCCCGTTCATCCGTTCCACGGAGTCCGTCAGCGATTATCGTATGTACGCCTGTTGCAAGGGGATTATATCCGTTCATATACGCCGCATCCAAATGGTTCAGCGCATTGTTTCTATAACCTACATACAAAGTATTGCAGTCTGTGAGAAACGGTTTCCCTCCCCGTGCTTTGATATAGTCACAGAGCACTTTGGCATACTGCTGACGCAGAAATGCCATATTTCCAAATTCCCCGAAATGCAGTTTCACCGCTACAAATTTGTCCGCAAAATTAATCTGATCAATACCTGCTTTGGCAATGAGACGTTCAAACTTCCCTAGCAGACTGTCCCCCATACCCACATGCATGTCTGTAAAATAAACCTTTGCCCGCATCTTTTTTCCTCCTCTTTTTATCTACTTTGATTATATGTGATTTAGCAAATAGGGTCAACCTATAAATATACACACTGCGCGACTTCTCTTTTAGGTCAATCTGACCTGTGTCCTTTGGGCTGCTTCAGAGTATCATCACCCATGTACAGCTTATTAATAAAAAAAGAATCAAGAGGAATCAATGATGCAGTTAAAAACCTTAAACAAAGTCGAAATGGGGAAACGGATTCATCACAGCAGAGAACACATGGGATACAGTCAGGAGAAACTTGCCGCGCTTTTAGGTATCACACCTAAATTTGTCAGAGACATTGAAAGCGGCACGAAAGGGCTTTCCATGCAAAAATTCATTCTATTAATACAAGTTCTACAAGTTTCTGCAGATTACCTGCTGCTAGGCGATACCAAAAGTGGTCAGCCAAAACTCATCTGTGAAATCAAATATTATGTAAAGTAAGTTGCAAATGAAACCTTCTCAAGCATCCGATCCCCATAGACGTGATGCATGAAAACCATAAAAACGCGATATACTGAGCGTGTGGGGGCGTACGATTGAAAGTTAGAACACAGCCAAATAATCTTTTCTGCCTACATCTCTAGGATCGGCGCCCCACATCCCACACCTATCAAAACGGAAAAAACCTTTCCTTGAAATCACTTGCACAAAATGCTATAATAATATGTTATTTTTTAAGATTACGCAGGGAGGTTCTACGATGTCAACAAACAATTATACAAGCCCGCTTTCCGAAAGATACCCAAGCAAAGAAATGCAGTATCTGTTTTCACCAGATATGAAATTTCGCACCTGGAGAAAACTTTGGATCGCGCTGGCAGAAGCAGAAAAGGAACTGGGGCTTGCGATTACACAGGCACAGATTGATCAGCTAAAAGCCCATGCCGAAGACATCAACTACGATGTAGCGAAAGCTAGAGAAAAAGAAGTCAGACACGATGTGATGAGCCACGTTTACGCATATGGACAGCAGTGTCCCGACGCCAAAGGGATCATCCATCTAGGCGCTACCAGCTGTTATGTCGGAGATAACACTGATCTGATCATCATGGGCCAAGCTTTAACCCTGATCAAAAAGAAGCTCATCAATACGATCGCTTCTTTAGCAAAATTCGCAGACACCTATAAAGACCTTCCAACGCTGGCATATACCCACTATCAGGCAGCACAGCCGACCACCGTAGGAAAACGCGCGACACTCTGGCTGCACGATTTAGTCATGGACTTACAGGACTTAGAATACGTACTTGACAGTCTCAAACTTCTCGGTTCCAAAGGAACCACCGGCAGTCAGGCGTCATTTCTAGAACTCTTTGAAGGCGACCATGAAAAATGCAAAGCCTTGGATCAAAAAATCGCCGAAAAAATGGGATTTTCCGGCTGTTATCCGGTCTCCGGGCAAACTTATTCCAGAAAAATTGACAGCAGAGTGTTAAACGTGCTGGCAGGCATCGCCCAGTCTGCACATAAGTTTTCTAACGACATTCGCCTGCTGCAGCATATGAAAGAAGTAGAAGAACCCTTTGAAAAGAATCAAATTGGCTCTTCGGCCATGGCATATAAGCGAAATCCTATGCGTTCAGAACGCATGGCAGCTCTTGCAAACTACGTCATGAGTGACGCCATGAATCCGCAGTTGACTGCTGCAACCCAGTGGTTTGAACGCACCTTAGACGATTCTGCAAACAAAAGAATCTCCGTCAGCGAAGCATTTCTTGCTGCAGACGGTATTTTAGAACTATATATCAACGTTTCCAATGGACTTGTCGTTTACCCGAAAGTCATAGAAGCCCATCTGATGGCAGAATTGCCATTTATGGCGACTGAAAATATCATGATGGATGCAGTCAAAGCAGGCGGCGACCGACAGGAATTGCACGAACGAATTCGCGTTCACTCCATGGAAGCAGGGAAAGTTGTTAAAGAGCAGGGAAAGCCCAACGATCTGTTAGACCGCATTGCAGGCGACCCAGCCTTTCATATTACAAAAGAGGCTTTACAGAAGGCTTTGAAACCGGAAAACTATGTGGGCAGAGCACCACAGCAGACTGCCGAGTTTCTCAGCGGGGTCATAAAGCCTATTCTATCAGCAAATGAGACTTTGCTTGGTCTTACTGCTGAAATCAACGTTTAATCAGGACTGCATCCACAATGCAAAACCTGCCCAAACGTGAAACGAATAGGAGGTTATACCATGATCAAAGCAATTGTCGGCGCCAATTGGGGCGACGAAGGAAAAGGAAAAATCACAGACACGCTGGCGGAGCACTGCGACATCATCGTCCGATTTCAGGGCGGCAGCAATGCAGGCCACACCATCAAAAATGATTACGGAAAATTTGCGCTGCACATGCTGCCTTCCGGTGTGTTTTACGAACATACCACCAGCATTTTGGGCAACGGCGTTGCGCTTAACATTCCCAAACTCATTGAAGAGATCAAATCACTGACCGATCGCGGCGTACCTGCGCCGAAGGTACTGGTTTCCGACCGTGCCCATATCGTCATGCCCTATCATATTTTACTGGATACGTATGAAGAGGCACGGCTGGGCGGTAAATCCTTTGGCTCAACGAAAAGCG
>CANBFZ010000238.1 GCA_947367725.1 uncultured Eubacterium sp. | reverse complement strand
GGAGGTGGATATCCCCTTTACTCTACGGCGCTGATGCTGATTACGCCTGCCAAAGTTGCGGGCGTACAACGTGTAACCGCTTGCTCTCCAACGGTAAAAGGCACTTCTAAGATTCACTATAAAACGCTGGTTGCGATGGACTTGGCCGGTGCGGATGAAATTTATGCCGTAGGAGGCGCGCAGGCTGTAGCGGCATTTTCCTATGGAACAGAAGAGATTAAACCGGTCGATATGATTGTGGGACCAGGTAATCAGTATGTAACGGAAGCAAAACGGCAATGTTACGGACAGGTTGGCATTGATTTTGTAGCGGGACCCAGTGAAGTGCTGGTGATTGCCGATGGAAAAGCAGACAGCAAAACCATTGCAGCAGACCTTTTAGCGCAGGCAGAACATGACCCTAACGCAAAAGGTATTTTGATCACCACGGAAGAGCAATTTGGCAGACAAGTGATGAAAGATGTAGAAACGGAACTTGAAACGTTAGAAACTGCTGGGATTGCAAGACGATCTTGGGAGGACTATGGGGAAGTGCTTGTGGTAGATTCGCTGAAAGAAGCTGCAGCGATTGCCAACGAATATGCGCCGGAGCATTTGGAAGTGAATACAGAGGAACCAGAAGTGCTGATAGAAGCATTATATAATTATGGGTCGCTGTTTATTGGAGGCAATACAGCAGAAGTTTTTGGCGACTATGCATCAGGAACCAATCATACGCTGCCTACAGTAAAAGCCGCACGATATACCGGCGGTGTCTGGGTGGGAACCTTTTTGAAAACTTGTACACATCAATGGATGAGTGCAGATGCGTCCAAACGAATTGCACCGTTAGTCGCTAGAATGGCTTATGGTGAAGGGCTAGAGGGACATGCAAAAGCCGCACAGGCCAGAGGGTGATATGTACAAAAATGCCTGTATAGGATATTCTTAAGTGCTGTACCTGGCAATAATGGATATTACGAAGAAATAGGATGCGGGCAGATGCATGACTAGAGATTTACTTTTTTTCATAGTGTCCGCAGGGTCGTCATTTATTCCGATTGGCAGCGCGTAGTTCTGCAATTCATGTTATTTTTCATGGATTTGCAGAACTCGGTTCTGCATTTTTGCCTTTTTAGTTTTAAAATGCAGAACTTTTCACGGTATATAGCGACTGTAGAGAAGAGAAAGTTCTGCATTTTGGTCATTTAGAACTAGATTTGCAGAACTTTTTGCTTCTGGGACCATAATTTTGTCTAGAAAGTTCTGCAATTCATGTCATTTTTCATGGATTTGCAGAACTCAGTTCTGCATTTTTGTCTTTTTAGTTTCGAAATGCAGAACTTTTACGGTATGGCTTGCTATACGAATCGAAACAGGCACGATCATAGGGATAGATGGTTATTTGATGTCGCACGAAGTCTTCCTGTTTAAAGTGATTTAGCGTGCCATTTCATATCAGCATTAAAGATTTTCATAAAAAGCATAAAATGTTAAAATATGGAATGAAATGGTTTCGTTTTTAAAGTATTTGATGAAATTTCTTTCTTTTCTAAAAACTTTTTTGAATTACTTGTATTTTGCTAATGCGAAGACTAGAATGTAGGCAAATAAAAATGAAAAAGCGTCGAGAGATTGAGGAGATAATGCGCGGGAAAGGAATACTTTATGGGGAAATTTGTTTATTCATTTAGTGAAGGGTCTAAAGACATGCGAAATCTTTTGGGCGGCAAGGGTGCGAATCTGGCAGAGATGACCAGAATTGGCTTGCCAGTTCCTTACGGCTTTACGGTAACCACCGAGGCCTGTACCCGGTATTACGAGGAAGACCGTATGATCGGCGAGGATATCGTCGATGAGATTTACGAAAAATTAACAGAACTGGAAACGATCACAGAAAAGAAATTTGGAGACTGTGAGAATCCGCTGCTGGTGTCTGTTCGATCCGGCTCTGTATTCTCCATGCCTGGCATGATGGACACAATTCTTAACCTGGGGCTTAACGATGAAACAGTAAAAAGTTTGGCAAGGCTCACAGAAAATGACCGGTTTGCTTACGACAGTTATCGGCGCTTTATTCAAATGTTCGGCGATGTAGTGCTGGAAATTCCAAAAAGTGAATTTGACATGATCTTTGACGGACAAAAAAAGAAGGCCGGTGCAGAATTTGACGTTGATTTGACTACGGATGACTTGAAAGAAATTATCGCAGAGTATAAAATGCTGGTGCAAAAAAACACCGGCAGAGCGTTTCCGCAAGAACCAAAAGTGCAGTTGATGGAAGCGATCAAAGCGGTATTTCGCTCCTGGAACAATGATAGAGCGATTCTTTATAGAAAGCTTAATCGTATTTCTGATCAACTGGGGACAGCCGTTAATGTGCAATCTATGGTCTTCGGCAATATGGGAGATACATCTGGTACAGGGGTTGCTTTTACTAGAGACCCGGCAACCGGAAACAACCAGCTTTACGGCGAATTTTTGGTGAATGCGCAGGGCGAGGATGTTGTTGCAGGCATTCGTACGCCAAAGCCTATTGCAGAAATGGCGGAAGCGTTCCCAGAAGTGTATCAAAATTTTGCACATATCGCACAAATCCTGGAAAAACACTATAAAGATATGCAGGACATGGAATTTACAGTAGAAAGAGGCAAACTGTTTATGCTGCAGACCAGAGCAGCAAAACGTACGGCAGTTTCTGCTATCAAAGTTGCTGTAGACATGGTGGAAGAAGGACTGATTACCAAAGAAATAGCAGTTCAGCGTATCGACCCTATGCAGATTGATCAGCTGCTGCATCCGACCTTTGATGCAAAGGCGGAAAAGGCAGCAGACATTCTTGCCAGAGGGCTGCCTGCTTCTCCTGGTGCTGCAACGGGAAGAATTTATTTTACGGCATCGGATGCGGAGGCTGCGGCCGCAGCGGGAGAAAAGGCGATTCTGGTTAGACAGGAAACGTCTCCGGAGGATCTTGCGGGCATGGTTGCAGCAGAAGGTATTTTGACGGCTCGTGGTGGTATGACAAGTCATGCGGCCGTGGTTGCTAGAGGAATGGGTAAGTGCTGCGTGGCAGGCTGCTCAGAAATTGTGGTAGAGGAAGCAGGCAAGACATTGACCATCGGCACGGAGCGGTTTCATGAAGGTGATGCGATTTCTCTCAATGGTTCTATAGGCACTGTATATCGAGGACAAATTCAAACTGTACAGCCGGAGTTTTCTGGAGATTTTGCTACGATTATGGGCTGGGCGGATGAAATGCGTAAACTGAACGTGCGTACCAATGCGGATAATCCAAAAGATGCTGCACAGGCGATTGCCTTTGGTGCGGAAGGAATCGGTCTTTGCAGAACGGAGCACATGTTCTTTGAAGAAGATCGCATTCCAGCAATTCGGCAAATGATTTTGGCAGAGACAGAAGATGCGCGAAGAACTGCGCTAGCTAAGCTACTGCCGTTCCAGAAGTCGGATTTTAAAGGCATGTATGAGGTGATGGGAGAAAAACCGGTGACCATTCGTCTGCTGGATCCGCCGTTGCACGAATTTTTACCACAGACGGAAGACGATACCAGAGAACTGGCAATGCATACCGGTATTGCATATGAAAAATTGGCACAGGCGGCAAATGAGTTACACGAGTTTAATCCGATGCTGGGGCACCGTGGCTGCAGATTGGCGGTGACTTATCCAGAAATTGCAGAAATGCAGACCCGTGCCATTATGGAGGCTGCCATTGAAGTTGCGGCAGAAAAAGGCATAGAGATAGTGCCAGAGATTATGATTCCTCTGGTAGGCGATCATAAAGAACTGAAATTTGTCAAGGATGTGGTTGTGGAAACCGCCGAGAAGGTAAAGAAGGAAATGGGTTCCGATATCAAGTATAAGATCGGCACCATGATCGAGATTCCGCGTGCGGCGCTTCTGGCGGGCGAGATTGCCGAGGAGGCCCAGTTCTTCTCCTTTGGTACAAACGATTTGACGCAGATGACCTTCGGCTTCTCCCGCGACGATGCCGGCAAGTTCCTGGATGCCTACTACAAAGCAAAGATTTACGAGTCGGAT
>CANBFZ010000237.1 GCA_947367725.1 uncultured Eubacterium sp. | reverse complement strand
CTTGCAGCAAAAACCTTAGATGCTAAGAAAGCGCTGGATATTCTGGTGATCGATATCATGGAAAAGGCAGCGTTTGCTGATTATCTGGTCATTGCGACAGGAAATTCTGAACGGCAGGTTGGCGCCCTGGTTGATGAAGTGGAAGATCAGTTTGCAAAAGAAGGACTGCTTGTAAAGAACATTGAAGGAAAAAACGGATCCGGCTGGGTTCTAATGGACTTCGGCGATATCATCGTCAATATCTTTACAAAAGAAATGCGGGAAAAATATAATATCGAAAAGGTGTGGGGAGACTGCAGCTTTTTAGAGTTGGAGGAGTAAAAAAAGCAATGAACGAAAAATACAACTTTAAAGAAATTGAAGCCAAATGGCAAACATACTGGAAAGAAAACAATTCTTTTAGAACAGATGTGGATGAAGCCAAAGAAAAATACTACGTGCTAGAGATGTTTCCGTATCCTTCCGGAAAACTGCATATGGGGCATGTCAGAAATTATTCCATCGGCGATGTGATTGCCAGATGTAAAGCGATGCAGGGATTTAACGTGCTGCATCCGATGGGATTTGACTCTTTCGGACTTCCTGCTGAAAATGCAGCCATCAAACATGGCGTGGAACCGAGCAAATGGACCTGGGAAAATATTCATGAAATGGAAGCGCAGCTGGATCAGCTGGGTCTTGCTTATGACTGGGACAGAGAAGTGCAGACCTGCAATCCAGATTATTATAAATGGATGCAGTGGATTTTTATTCAGTTCTATAACAAAGGATTGGCTTACAAGAAAGAAAATCCGGTAAACTGGTGTCCGAGCTGTCAGACCGTACTTGCCAACGAACAGGTCGTGGATGGTTGCTGTGAGCGCTGTAAATCTCCAGTAGGCAAAAAGAATCTTTCCCAGTGGTACTTTAAAATCACCGATTATGCAGACAGACTTTTAAACAACTTGGATCAGCTGGAGGGCTGGCCGAATAAGGTAAAAGTGATGCAGAAGAACTGGATTGGCAAATCCATCGGTGCAGAAATTGATTTTCCCATCGACGAAACGGATCAACTGCTGAAAGTATTTACCACGCGTGCCGATACGCTCTTTGGTGTAACTTACATGGTTATGGCGCCGGAACATCCGTATGTCATGGATCTTGTAAAAGGTACAGAATATGAAGCGCCGGTAGCAGCATATTTGGATAAAGCACAGCATATGAACGACATCGAACGAACTTCTACTACTAATGAGAAAACAGGTGTATTCATTGGAAAATATGCAGTCAATCCGGTCAATGGCAAGAAAGTGCCGATCTTCATCTCTGACTATGTACTGATGGGCTACGGTACCGGTGCAATTATGGCAGTACCTGCCCATGACCAGAGAGACTTTGACTTTGCGAAAAAGTTTGAGCTGGAAATCATTCCAGTTGTGGATTCCGACAATCCAGAGATTAATGTGAACGATCTGAAAGAAGCTTTCGCAGCAGAAGGCACGATGATCAATTCCGGCAAATTTGACGGCATGAACAACAAAGAAGCCATCGGCGCCGTGATTGCATGGCTGGAAGAGGATGGCATCGGTAAGAAGACGGTCAACTATAGACTGCGTGACTGGCTAATCTCCAGACAGAGATACTGGGGTACACCGATTCCCATGATTTATTGTGAAAAATGCGGATGGGTGCCAGAAAAAGAGGAAAATCTGCCAGTTCTGCTGCCGACAGATGTAGCATTTACAGGAAAAGGTGAATCTCCGCTGACGACGTCCAAAACCTTCGGCACTTGTACTTGTCCGAAGTGCGGCGGTGCTGCAAAGCGGGAAATGGACACCATGGACACCTTCCTGGATTCTTCCTGGTATTTCCTGCGGTACTGCGATCCGAAGAATCAGGAAACTGCATTTGCAAAAGACAAGGTGGACTATTGGATGGACGTCGACCAGTATATCGGCGGCGTAGAACATGCAATTCTGCATCTGATGTACGCAAGATTCTTCCAGATGGCGCTTTATGATCTGGGACTGACCAAACACGAAGAGCCATTTAAGAATCTATTAACCCAGGGTATGGTAAACAAAGACGGAAGAAAGATGAGTAAATCGCTTGGAAACGTTGTCAGCCCTGAAGAAATTATCAATAAGTACGGCGCAGATACAGCGAGACTGTTTATTTTGTTCGCAGCACCGCCGGAACGAGAACTGGACTGGTCCGACGCCGGCGTAGAAGGAAGTTTCCGTTTCCTGAATCGTGTATATCGTCTCGTTTACGAGTTTACACAGAATTACCAGGGCGGCGATGCATCTTACGAAATCAAAACCGAGGCGGACAAAGAACTGAACTATATTCTGCACACTACCATTAAGAAGGTGACCGATGATGTGGGCGGAAGATTTAGCTTTAATACAGCCATCAGCTCTATTATGGAACTGGTTAACGGGCTGTACAGATATAAAGAATTGGAAGACGCAAACCAGGGCTTCATGAAGAAAGCCATCGACACACTGGTTATCATTCTTTCTCCATTTACACCGCATATCTGTGAAGAAATGTGGCAGGCGCTGGACGGAAGCAAATCCCTGACAGAGGTTTCTTGGCCGTCCTATGACGAAGCGGCGCTGGTGAAAGACATGGTTGAAATTGTCGTACAGGTCAATGGAAAATTAAAAGAAAAATTAAATGTAGCAAATAATTTAACAAGAGAAGAACTGGAAAAAACTGCGCTTTCCGATGACAAGGTAAAAGCTTTGACAGAGGGCAAGCAAGTAGTAAAAGTCATTGCGGTCCCGAATAAGCTTGTAAATATTGTTATAAAGTAAAGGGGAACATATGAGAGAAAACAACAGTAAAAGACCGTCTGCAAAAAAGGCGGCCGTTCGAAGACCGCAGACGAAGGAGGTTTTGCCGTTAAAAAAATCTACGAAAAAATCTTCATCCGTCTATAAAAAAGCCGTGATGAAGACAGTGAAGCCTGCTCAGCAGGCAAAGAAGGCAGACAACCTGAAAGTCATTCCAATCGGCGGTCTCAATGAAATTGGTAAAAACCTGACGGTTTTAGAATATAAAGATCAGATCTTACTGATCGACTGCGGCTTATCCTTTCCAGAGGATGAAATGTATGGCATTGATGTGGTCATTCCGGATTTTAGCTATCTGGTCAAAAATGCCAAGAAAATTGTGGGTATGGTGATTACCCACGGGCATGAAGACCATATCGGTGCAATTCCATATCTTTTGAAACAGATTCAGGTGCCGATTTACGGCACCAGACTGACCCTTGGGCTCATTGAGAACAAGCTAAAAGAACATGGCTTAAAGGCAAAGTTCCATTATATTAAAGCTGGTGATAAATTTAAAGTTGGAGAGTTTAAAGTCGAAGCCATCCGTACGACCCACTCCATTGCAGACGCTATCTGTCTGTATATTCAGACGCCGGTAGCCACCCTGTTCCATACAGGCGACTTTAAAGTGGACTATACGCCTGTTGATGGGGAACCCATTGATCTTGCTAAATTTGCAGAAATTGGAAGACGCGGCGTAGATCTGCTGTTGGCAGACAGCACTAATGTGCTGCGAAAAGGATATACCGCTTCAGAAAAAGTGGTCGGACAGACCCTAGATGGTATCTTTAGAGAAGCGAAGAATAGAATTATCATTGCAACATTCTCTTCGAATGTACACAGAGTCCAGAAGATTGTGGAACTAGCTGTAAAATACGGCAGAAAAGTTGCGGTATCAGGCAGAAGTATGGATAACGTGGTGAGTCTTGCCAGTGAACTTGGATATCTGCACTTTCCAGCAGGTACCTATGTGGACTTGAATAAAACCAGAAATATTCCAGACAATCAGCTGGTGATTATTACGACAGGCAGTCAGGGAGAGCCGATGTCGGCGCTTTCCAGAATGGCAAATGACGAGCACAAAAGTGTAAAACTGAAAAAAGGTGATATGGTCATTCTGTCTTCCACACCAGTACCGGGCAATGAAAAAACAGTATCCAGTGTGGTAAATCGTCTGTATGAAAAAGAAGTGGAAGTCATTTATAATGACATCGCCGATATTCATGTTTCAGGACATGCTTGTCAGGAAGAACTGAAGTT
>CANBFZ010000236.1 GCA_947367725.1 uncultured Eubacterium sp. | reverse complement strand
GGTACATTCGACGTATCCATTTTGGAACTGGGTGACGGCGTATTTGAAGTATTGGCAACCAATGGTGACACGGCTTTGGGCGGCGACGACTTTGACAACGCAGTGATGAACTTCCTGGCTGACAGTTTTGCGAAAGAAAACGGCGTAGATCTGCGTGCTGATAAGATGGCGCTGCAGAGACTGAAGGAAGCTGCCGAAAAAGCAAAGAAAGAACTGTCCAGCGCACAGACTACTAACATCAATCTGCCGTTCATCACAGTAACTGCAGACGGTCCACTGCACCTGAACATGGATTTAACCAGAGCAAAATTTGATCAGTTGACCGCTGACCTCGTTAAAAAATCCATTGAGCCAATGAAGAAGGCGATGGCGGATGCAGGTGTTTCCAATAGCGATATCGCAAAGGTGATTTTGGTCGGTGGTTCCACAAGAATTCCAGCTGTACAGGAAGCTGTAAAAAATGTAACTGGCAAAGAGCCGTTCAAAGGCATCAATCCTGACGAATGTGTATCCATCGGTGCTGCAATTCAGGCAGGTGTACTAACCGGTGAAGTCAACGACGTTCTGCTTCTGGACGTTACACCGCTGTCTCTGTCCATTGAGACTTTGGGCGGCGTAGCAACCAAGCTGATCGAAAGAAATACGACTATTCCAACGAAGAAGAGTCAGATATTCTCCACAGCTGCTGACAACCAGACTGCTGTAGATATTCACGTAATGCAGGGCGAACGTGAAATGGCTTCCGGCAATATTACACTGGGACGTTTCCAGCTGACCGGCATCGCGCCGGCGCCACGCGGTATTCCGCAGATTGAAGTAACCTTCGATATCGACGCCAACGGTATTGTAAACGTTAGCGCCAAGGATCTGGGCACTGGCAAGATGCAGAACATTACAATCACTTCTTCCACAAACCTGTCCGACGAAGAAATCAACCAGAAGGTAAAAGAAGCGGAAGCATATGCAGAAGAAGATAAGAAGAGAAAAGCCGAAATCGAAGAGAGAAATAAGGCTGAAAACTTAGTATATGAAACAGAAAAGGCGCTGGGTGAATTAGAAGGCAAAATTTCTGAAGATGAAAAGAAATCTGTAGAAGAAGCAAAGGACGCGCTTAAGAGCGCATTGGAGGCAAATAATCCGGATGATATCAAGGCGAAGACAGAAGCCCTGACCGAAAAGTTCCATGCAATCTCTACCAAGCTGTATGAGCAGGCTGCACAGGCGCAGCAGGCAGCAGGCGGCGCAGGCTTTGATCCGAACATGGCAGGCGGATTCAATCCGAACGCCGGTGCGGCAGGCGGCGCAGCAGGTCCTGCAGATGACAATGTTGTGGATGCGGATTACGAAGTTGTTGACGACGACAAATAATATTGCTTGTTAAATTTCCGCAATGCTTCGGTTTGCCATCACTCGTGTTCGTTTACGTACCTTGCGTACGCGCTCACATGCACTTGGCAAAGCTGTGCGCTGCGAAAATTTCTCGGCATGCGAGGCATGCGCCGTGAATCATTTTCCTGGGCGTTTTGCGCGATATAGAATTTATGATTGTCCGTGGCGAAGTCTTCTTCGCCACGGTATTCATGCGTTATAAGAAATGATAATTTAAATGGAAGGTAATAAAGACTATGGCAGAAAAAAGAGATTATTATGAGGTCCTTGGACTTTCGAAAGGTGCAAGTGACGATGAAATAAAAAAGGCCTTCCGAAAGATGGCGATGAAATATCATCCGGACAGAAATCCGGGCGATAAGGATGCGGAAGAAAAATTCAAGGAAGTCAATGAAGCATATGGTATCTTATCCGATCCAGATAAGAAGAGCAAATATGACAAGTTTGGTCATGCGGGCGTAGATCCTAATGCTGGCTTTGGCGGAGGCGGATTTGGCGGTTTCGGCGGAGGCGGTTTTGATGACATCTTTGATATTTTCGGCGGTATGTTTGGTGGCGGCGGCTTTGGAGGTGGCGGTGCCAGAAGAAACGGTCCAAAGAAGGGTAGAGATCTGCAGAAGGCCATTACCATTGAATTTGAGGAAGCTGCTTTCGGAACAAAGAAAGAAATCAGTATCAATAAATATGTAAAATGCAGTACTTGTAGCGGCGAGGGCAATGCGCCGGGTACCGAAAAGAAAACCTGCAGCAACTGCGGCGGCAGTGGTCAGGTGCATACTGTGCAAAGAACTCCATTCGGACAGTTCCAGAGCACAGGTCCGTGTCCTGATTGCGGCGGGAAAGGGACTGTCATTGAGACGCCATGTTCTGACTGCGGCGGCAGCGGTAAAGTTCGCAAGACCATTAAAATCAATGTGGATATTCCAGCCGGCGTGGATAACGACAGTGTGATTCCAATCAGAGGACAGGGCGAGCCAGGTGAAAATGGAGGACCGAACGGCGATTTCTACGTTGTAATTACTGTGAAACCGCACAAGGTATTCAGACGGGAACGGGACAATTTATACTTAGATATTCCAATTACGTTTAATCAAGCGGCGCTGGGAGATGAGATCACCGTGCCGACCTTGGACGGCAAAGTTTCTTATAAAGTGCCTGCGGGTACACAGCCGAATACAGTGTTTCGACTGAAAGGCAAGGGGATGAAGAACGTGCGCAGCGGTCGTATGGGCGATCTTTATGTCAAAGCGATTTTGGAAGTACCGACCAAACTTAGCGCAAAGCAGAAAAAAGCTATTGAGGAGATGGGAAAAGCGGTAGACCACAAGTGCTATCAGAAAAAATCCAGTTTTGCCGAAAAGATGAAAGAACTATTTAAGTAACTACGAATAATGAGAAAACTGCACGATAAATAGACCTTCTATTTATGTGCAGTTTTTATATGCCATAAAGCAAATAAACCATCCATGTGAAACGACATTTTTATAGATTTGACGTGCATGTGTAAGACCGGTGATTGCCAAATGTCCTATTTTACGGTAAAATAATAAAACAGGAGGAAATCGACATGCAATACATAGAAATTAACATAGAAACGTCGGCAGCGGGGATAGAACCGACTGTTGGCGCACTTTTGAATCTGGGGATTACGGACACGGTGGTGGAGGATCCCAGAGATATAGAAGATTTGATGGACAAAAAGCAGACTTACGACTGGGATTATCTGGATGACAGCATTATGGACAAGATGCAGGATTGCCCTAAAGTGACAGTGTATCTGGAAGACAGTGAGGCAAATCGGGCTTTAGCACAGCAGATTGCCCCTGCCATGGAAGCGCTGGGCAGGAACGCCGCGGGCGGCGCCTTTGGAGACGGCGCCGATTTTGGCAGCCTGAAAGTGACCGTCAAGATGGAAGACGATACCCAGTGGAAAGATAAGTGGAAGGAATACTTTAAGCCTGCCAGAATTGCCGATTCCATCGTGGTGAAGCCGACTTGGGAGCCTTACGAAAAGCAGGGCGATGAGAACATCATTGAAATCGATCCGGGCATGGCATTTGGCACCGGCACCCATGAAACCACGTCACTGTGTGTAAAAATGCTGGAAAAGTACCAGAAAAAAAGTGATAAAGTACTGGATGTAGGCTGTGGCAGCGGGATTTTGTCCATTGCGGCGGCATTGCTGGGGGCTGCCGACGTGCTGGGGGTGGACATTGATCCGGTGGCAGTAGAAGTTGCTGCGGAGAATGTTGCATTAAACGGTGTTTCTCATTTAGCAAAAGTCCAGTATGGAGACCTGACCAAAGGCATCGCGTATCAGGCAGATATCGTGGTTGCCAATCTGATGGCGGATCTGGTGATGATGCTTTCGGAGGACGTAGCCAAGCACATGGTACCGGGTGGACTATTGATTTCCTCGGGCATTTTAATAGAAAAAGAAGAACTGGTCGCGGCGCATTTGCAGCAGCAGGGATTTTCCATTGTGGAAATCAGAGAAGACGGCGGCTGGTGCTGCATTGTCTGCAGAAAATAAACCATTAGGGAGGAACCTGTTTGAAAAAGGGTAACACAAAGAGAAAAAACGATATTATTTTTATGTTGTTTGCGCTGGTGTTGGGGCTATTTATGGGCTGGGCAGCGTGGGATGTTGCAGAAGTCGGCATACTGGGTGCTTTAACTTGCAATATCGGTATTTGGGTGTTTGTTT
>CANBFZ010000235.1 GCA_947367725.1 uncultured Eubacterium sp. | reverse complement strand
GCAATACCACGGAAACATATGGAGAAAATAGTACATTTCTGGGTAGACTAAATACCATCGCAGATGAAAAATATGACGGTTACACAGGTGAGATTTTGGAACGACCTTACTGGTATAACCAGGAGCTTTCCGGAAAATCCATTTTGATCGAAATGGGAAACAACCGGAACAATATTAAAGATGTAAGAAGATGTGCAGAAGTTTTTGGAGAAATTCTGGCCGATGCACTGGAGGAATAAAGTTTGAAAACATTTAGAAATGCAGTTATCCTGTTTTTACTTTTTATGACAGGAACCATGGCGGCGGTGCACATCGACAGACAGTGCGCCATGATGGAAGGACATGCTGTATCTTTTGCAGAAAGTCTTGCGGAAAAACTGGAAAATATCATTGAAAAATAGAGCGTCTTGCTATAAAATATATTTTGAAGAAGTACGTGCAAAGCGAGGAAGTTTATGGATTATCAGAATTATATCAGGAATTTCAGTATTATTGCCCATATTGACCACGGTAAGTCGACCCTTGCAGACCGGATTATCGAAAATACCGGGCTGGTTGCCCATCGGGATATGAAGGAGCAGTTTTTGGACAACATGGAACTGGAACGGGAGCGAGGCATTACCATCAAGCTGCAGACCACCAGACTTGTGTACCAGGCAGATGATGGCAATGAATATATTTTTAACCTTATTGATACACCAGGCCATGTAGACTTTACATATGAAGTATCCAGAAGTCTTGCAGCCTGTGAGGGGGCAGTACTGGTTGTAGATTCTACCCAGGGTGTGGAAGCGCAGACCATGGCAAACGTGTATCTGGCGCTGGAGGAGGATCTGGAAATACTGCCATGCCTCAATAAAATTGACCTGGCAAGCTCTCGCCCTGATGAGACGAAAGAAGAAATTGAAGAAATGATCGGGATTGACGCATCAGAAGCACCGCTGGTATCTGCAAAGGAAGGGATTGGCATTCACGATCTGCTGGAAGCGGTGGTCAACGCCGTGCCGGCGCCGGCGGGGGATGTGAACGGCAGACTGAAAGCACTGATTTTTGATTCTGTCTATGATAATTATAAAGGCGTAGTGATTTATACCCGTATCTTTGACGGTTCTGTCAAAGTGGGAGATACCATTCGCCTGATGAATACAAAAAAGAAATATGAGGTTACGGAGGTCGGCGTTATGGCGCCGGGCCATGTGCCGACGAAATCTTTGCGGGCAGGAGAAGTAGGCTATATCTGCGCCAGTATCAAGCAGGTGCGTGATGCCAGAGTCGGTGATACGATCACACTGGACAAGGAACCGACAGAAGAAGCTTTGCCAGGTTACAAGAAGGTACAGTCCATGGTGTACTGCGGCATTTACCCTGCAGAGGGTGAAAAGTACGAAGGGGTCAAAGACGCTTTGGAGAAACTGCAGGTCAATGATGCTGCTTTCCTCTTTGAGCCGGAAACCTCAACGGCATTAGGATTTGGATTTCGATGTGGCTTTCTAGGTCTTCTGCATATGGAAATCATTGTAGAGCGACTGGAACGGGAATTTGGACTGGCTGTCATCACTACGTCACCAAGTGTTGTATACCGGGTGGTACTGCAGGACGGGACAGTAGAGATGATACAGAACCCGACCAATCTGCCGGATCAGACAGAAATCAGCCATATTGAAGAGCCGATTGTAAAAGCAGACATTATGATTCCAAAAGAGTATGTGGGCTCTATTATGGAACTGTGTCAGGACAGAAGAGGCAAAATGCTGCATATGGAGTATATTACCGAAAGCAGGGTGCAACTGCATTATGAACTGCCACTGAACGAAGTCATCTATGATTTCTTTGATGCATTGAAATCTAAAACCCGTGGCTATGGCTCTTTGGATTACGAATTTATCCGTTATGAAAAATCACAACTTGTGAAGCTGGATGTACTGCTGAACAAAGATTTGGTGGATGCTTTTTCTATGATTGTTCACGAGTCTAAAGCGTATAACCGGGGACGTTTCGTCTGTGAAAAACTGAAAGAAATCATTCCGATGCATCAGTTTGAAGTGCCGATTCAAGCGGCAGTTGGGCAGAAGGTCATTGCGAGAGAGACCGTCAAGGCATACAGAAAAGACGTCATTGCCAAGTGTTACGGCGGCGATATTTCCCGGAAAAAGAAACTGCTGGAAAAGCAGAAAGAGGGAAAGAAGCGGATGCGCCAGTTCGGAAAGGTAGAAGTACCGCAGGAGGCCTTTACGGCAGTTTTGAAATATGATGACAACAAATAAACTGGGGATTTATATTCACATTCCCTTCTGCCTGCAGCGGTGTTTTTACTGCGGCTTTCATTCGCAGGGCGGCAGCAGCCTTTTGCAGCAGCAGGCTTATGTGGAGTCGCTGCTTGCAGATATCGATGCGTATGGAGCAGTGTACGCAGACGCATATCTTGTGGATACCGTGTTTATTGGTGGCGGCACGCCTACCATTCTGCCTGCTGTTTTCGTTGGTATGATTTTGGACAAGTTACGGGAATGCTTTGTACTTGCAGCAGATGCGGAAATTACGATTGAGTCTAACCCCAAGACATTGACCGAAGAAAAACTGGCTGCATTTCAGACATACGGCGTGAATCGATTGTCTATTGGCGTCCAGTCCTTTGACGATCGTATTTTGAAAACATTGGGGCGGGCGCACAGTGCTGAAGATGCAGTAGAGAGTATTGTGCTGGCAAAAGAGTGCGGCTTTTCTAATATTAATCTGGATTTGATGTTTGCCGTGCCGGGGCATACGATGGAATGCTGGGTAGATACGTTGAAGCAGGCGATCGCGCTTGCCCCTGCACATATCTCTTTTTACAGTCTGCAGATTGAAGAGGGGACGCCGTTTTATGACCGTTTTATGGCGGGAGAAATCACAGAGATTTCGGACTTTGAAGACCGGCGCATGTATCATAAAGCCATTGCGATGCTCAAAGCGGCAGGCTATGCGCAGTATGAAATCTCTAATGCAGCAAAGCCGGGAAAAGCGTGCCGCCATAATCTGAAGTATTGGTCGATGGAGGACTATCTTGGCATTGGGGAAAGTGCCAGTTCCTATCTGCAGGGGGTACGGTTTACGGAAGCACCAGTTCCAGAATTTCATGTGAACAGCAGAGAAGATGACATGAGCGAATTTGTATTTACGGGTCTTCGCAAAACCTGTGGGATTAAACTTGCAGAATTTTCTCATCGATTTGGCGCGGACTTTTGGACGGTGTATGCAGATAGGCGATCAGAGCTGGCCGCTTTTTTAGAGAATGGGCAATTGCTGGAAACGTGCGGCAGACTGCAGCTTTCTGAAGATTGTATTGATATTTCCAATCGGATTATGGCAGTATTTGTGTAAGGAGTTTCCAACGATTTTCGAAGAAAATCGGGACAACTCCAAATACGACTTGCGTCTGACCATCCGTGAAACACGAATGGGACGCAAAAGCATAAGGAGTTTCCAACGATTTTCAAGGAAAACCGGGACAACTCCAAATACGACTTGCGTCAAGCCATCCGCGAAACACGAATGGGACGCAAAAGCATAAGGAGTTTCCAACGATTTTCAAGGAAAACCGGGACAACTCCATTAGGAGCGAAGGTATGAAAAAGTATATTTTAGCGATGGATCAGGGAACGACCAGTTCCAGATGTATTATTTATGACAAGAAAGGGAATCAGATTAGTGTAGCGCAGAAAGAGTTTCGGCAGATCTATCCAAAAGAAGGCTGGGTAGAACATGATGCGGAGGAAATCTGGTCCAGTCAGATGACGGTTGCCCATGAAGCGATGCTGAAAGCGGGGCTGACGTATGAACATATTGAGGCAATTGGGATTACCAACCAGCGGGAAACTACGGTAGTCTGGGATAAACATACTGGGGTACCGGTACATCACGCCATCGTGTGGCAGTGCCGCAGAACTGCGGCATACTGTGATGAACTGGTTGCAGCAGGCCATGCAGGGTATTTTAAAGAAAAGACAGGTCTATTAGTGGATGCTTATTTTAGTGCGACAAAACTTCGCTGGATTTTGGAGCATGTACCTGGCGCTAGAGAAAAAGCAGAAGCGGGAGATTTACTGTTTGGAACCATTGAAACTT
>CANBFZ010000234.1 GCA_947367725.1 uncultured Eubacterium sp. | reverse complement strand
GCGTGCGTATCAGTCTTCACCAGAGCAGGCGGCGGCCGGTATGTTTCAACAGTGGAAACAGTCACGAGCACACCGGCGAAATATGCTGGATGCTCGCTACGACACGGTGGCAGTTGCAATTCAATATGACGAAGACGGAACCAAGGGCTATGAATACGGCGCTGCGGCAGTGCAGCTTTTCATGCAGACAAAGAAGCGTAGATTCTCTTAATAATTCTTAATTTGAGGAAATGCTATATCTTTTCCCTTTAGAAAGTTGTAAAATAAATTTACAAAAAATGATGAGGAAAGGGGAAGTCATGAAGAAACTTGATACAAAGTTGACTTTTGTGACGCTTTTGCTGTGTTTCACAGTGGTGCTCTGTGGCTGCGATCGTCATAAAGCGCCGGATCGATGTGAGGAGGCAGTAAACGCCGTATTGGAGCAGTACAGCGATGCGCCGATCGATACGACGGTGCAGTTTGGGGAAGCGGTGTATGAGGAAAATTTTGAACGATTATACAATTTCCCGATGAAACAAATTGACGGCGGGATCATTGCGTATGCGTCGGATGGCGGACATGCCGATGAGATTTCAATCGTCAGAGCAGCGGACAGCAGCGACGTTAATGCAATCAGAAAATACCTGGAGGCGAGACTGGAAAAGCGTCTGCACGATTTTCAAAATTATAAACCGGAAGAAGTATACAAACTGGAAAATGGCAGAGTCGTTGTGTCAAAGCAGTATGTATTTTTAGTGATTTCTGATCAGAGCGAAGATATGGTCGCTGTGATAAAGGGTGTATTGCATCAGGAGGAATAGGAGATAAAGTCAATGGCAAAGAAAACTAAAATTGCAGCAGGTATTTTACTTGGGCTGCAGATCATTTTATTAATCGGTGTAGCCGGTGTGTTTTTACAGAATGAGGCGCTGGCTGAGGTCATAAAGGAATATGTGGCGGCGCGAGGCGAGGTGCATGAGATTTATGATGATACGGCAGTGGTGAACGCATACAAAAGTGGAAATGCAGACGGGCTGAACGAACAGGACAAATATGTACTGGAGCAGGCGAAGAAGGTAATTGCAGAGCACATCAAAGCCGGCATGACTGATTATGAGAAAGAAAAGGCCATTTACGACTGGCAGGTTGCATATACCACATATAACAACGATTCTTTGGCGCCGATTTCTTCAGGCGACCAGTACAGTCACCTGCCTTATGGTGTATTTAAGTATCATCAGGCAATTTGCGTAGGGCATGCTACTACCTTTAAATTACTTATGGATATGCTAGATATCGAATGCGAGATCATTCATTCTACAGAAGAAGGGGAACATGCATGGAATCTTGTAAAGCTGGACGACGGCTGGTATCACTGCGATGTCACCTTTGATGGGAGCAGCAGCGGTAAGCCATTCTACAGTTATTTCAATGTGCCGGACAGCGTAAAGGATGATGGCAGTTACCCATGGGATCACGAAGAAATTCCGGCAGCAGATGGTGTGAAATATTGTTATCTGGCGCGGAATGCCGGAAACTTAAAAGATCTCTATGCTGTGCCTGACTATGTGAGAGAGCAGCTGGATGACGGCATCGGCAGAATTGCTTTTACGCTGCAGGATGCCAAAGACTATAACCGAGATGTTGCAGCGTTCATTGCGTCTGCTTTTTCCGATGGCATCAATGAACTTTATGCGGGCGATTCCATGCTGATTGGAAATCAAACCATTTATATCTTTGAAGTGATGCAGCCGGACGACGGCATCGGCGGTGGACAGATCAATCCGGAAGTGCAGGAAAGATTGCAGGAGATTATGGATGCTCTTCAGTAGTACGGTATTTTTATTAGTATTTTTACCGGGGATAACGGCACTTTATTATCTTTGCCCCAAAGGGATGCGCAACGGTATGCTACTTTTGGGAAGTCTGCTGTTTTACGCCTTTGGCGAGCCCAGGTATTTGCTGGTCATGCTGGCTTCGATTTTGTTCAATTACGGATGCGGGCTGGCAATCTGCGCGTGTAGAAAAAATACAGATGAGGCGCATAAGCTGCAGCGGCTTATGCTCACTTTTGCTGTGGTTGGAAATTTGCTGATTTTAGGCTATTTCAAGTATGCAGGATTTTTTGTTTCCAACCTAAATCAGTTGCTCAATGGAGCCTTTTATTTTTCTGAAATCGCGCTGCCCATCGGTATTTCGTTTTATACATTTCAGGCGATGTCTTATGTAATTGACGTGTACCGACAAAAGGTGCAGGCACAGAAAAATCTTTTGGATTTTGCTCTGTACATCACTTTGTTTCCGCAGTTGATTGCAGGTCCGATTGTCAGATATGTGAGGATAGAGACACAGCTGCGGGATAGAACCTGCAGCCTGGCATCTTTTGCAGCGGGTGCAAGACGGTTCATCTTAGGACTGGGGAAAAAAGTGCTCCTTGCCAATCAGGCGGGACTTCTTTGGGACGAAATTTCAGCCATGGACGCAGGCAGCATGCCGGCGGCAACGGCTTGGATTGGCGCAATCGCCTTTACCTTTCAGATTTATTTTGACTTCGGCGGCTACTCGGATATGGCCATCGGTCTTGGCAGCATGTTCGGCTTTCACTTTGAGGAGAATTTCAACTATCCGTACACCGCAAAGAGTATTACGGATTTCTGGAGAAGATGGCACATTTCTCTGCGCACTTGGTTTAAAGAGTATGTGTATATTCCGCTGGGCGGAAACCGCAAAGGCCTATTAAGGCAGGTTGTGAATCTATTGATTGTGTGGGCGCTGACCGGATTCTGGCACGGCGCCAGCTGGAATTTTCTGTGGTGGGGTGTATACTTCGGCGTTCTTTTGATTTTGGAAAAAGTCTGGCTGCTGCGCCGCCTTGAAAAGCTGCCCGGCTTGCTGCAGCATGTTTACGCCCTGTTTTTCATCGTGCTGGGCTGGGTCATTTTTGCCCTGACTGACGGCACGGCATTCTTTTCCTACCTGAAAGCTATGGCATTTTGCGGCGGACTTTGGGACGGGCGAAGCGGTTACTTCCTTGGGACGGCAGGGGTACTCCTTGTCATCATGCTCTTCGCTTCTACGCAGATTCCCGCAAAGTGTGCAAAGTCGGTGCTGGAAAAACTGCAGAATAAACCAGCGGTTTATCTGACTGTAAAAAATCTTACATATTTGCTGATTTTGACGGCGTCTATGGCGTTTTTAGTCAGTGACACCTATAATCCGTTTCTGTATTTCAGGTTCTGATGGGAGGTTTGCAGGAGATGAGAAAAAAAGACGACATAATTATGACTGTTGTGTTTGCTGGATTTCTGCTGATTCTTCTTCTGGGAGGAATTTTCATGAAGGACAAGCATTTTTCGGAAAACGAAAACAGGATGCTCCAGCAGGCGCCGGAACTTACCGCAGAAAGGGTGCTCAGCGGCGCTTTTGCGTCGGACCTTTCGCAGTATATGGACGACCAGGTGCCTTTTCGCAATCAGTGGATTACCGCAAAGACGACCATGCAGCGGCTAATGTTAAGAAAAGATATAGGTGGTGTTTATCTGGGAAAGGATGGCTGGTTCATAGAAAAGCTTGCGCCGGAGGCGATGAATCATCAACAGTTTTTAAAGAATTTGCAGTCGGTGAAAGATTTCTATAAGGCGCTGCCGTCTGATATAGGAAAATCCGTCATGCTGGTGCCGACCACCGGTGCAGTGATGGGGGATAAACTGCCGAAAGGCGCTGCCCACTTTGATGAAGCAGCTTATGCAAAAGAAGCGGCGCAGCAGCTGATAAACTGCGGTTATGTGAACCTTTACGAACTCTTTGCGTCCATCGCAAAAGGTGAAAATACCCAGCTTTATTACAAAAAAGATCACCACTGGACCACCGACGGGGCGGCTCTTGCCTTTGGGGTGTGGAAGCCGTGGCTGGATTTTTTGGGAACAGAAAAAAGGGTACTCACTGAGGAGTTTCAGGGCACGCTGTACTCCAAAGTTCTTTGGGACGACGGCATGTGGGATTCTATCAGCGCATTGACTGTGCCGGAGCAGGAGGTTTACAAAGTGACGGCAGACGGAAAGGCACTTACCGGCGGCATGTACCAAAGAAAGTGCCTTGAGAAAAAGGATAAGTACGGTGTGTTCTTCGGCGGAAACTACGGC
>CANBFZ010000233.1 GCA_947367725.1 uncultured Eubacterium sp. | reverse complement strand
CTCATCCTCGTTAATGATCTTTGCATTTCTCATCATGGTTTCCAATTTATGGATTCTTTCTTCTAATTCTGCCTGCTCGTTTTTGGCAGCATCGTATTCCGCATTCTCGGAAAGGTCTCCGTAAGAAATGGCTTCTTTCAGTCTCTCAGAAACTTCTTTTCTTCTGACGGACACCAGCATATCTCTCTCTGCCTCTAATTTATCATACCCTTCCTGGGTTAGAAGTATTTCTTCTGCCATTGTAAAATTCTCCTTTCAAGCAATGCCATATTCTGAGTATTATACGCTAAAGTTAGGCATTTGTCAATGTTTTCTGACTTTCGTCGTTTTCTTTTTTGTTGGAATCCACAAAACGTTTGATTTTTTTCCCTGTGGTTTTCTCAAAATCATTTTTGCGAATGTAGAGCTTCTTGATCTTTTTATAGTAAGGAAGTTTCTCGTTGATTGCGTCAACGGCTTCCCAGATCAGCCCCCTTGCTGCTTCTTCGGTATAATCTTTTCCCAAAGTTTCCCAAATTTCCTCTTCATCCAGGGTAACGGTCGCTGCAATGGCAGCGTCGTTGACTGCCTCTGCACCGTCTGTATCACCCCATACCATGCTTTCTGCAATATACGGCACGGTGCTCAGATAGTATTCGATTTCCTCCGGAAAAACATTCTTACCATTCTTCGTGATGATTACATTTTTCTTTCTTCCTGTAATATATATGAAGTTGTCTTGCTCTACATACCCTAAATCCCCGGTATAGAACCAGCCGTCTTTGATGACTTCTGCCGTCGCCACAGGATTCTTATAGTAGCCCAGCATCACATTATCGCCCCGATAGCAGATCTCACCAATTCCCTCTTCGTCAGGCGCGTCAATTCTAACTTCCATGCCTGGCAACAGATGCCCCACAGAAGCGTTGCGCATATCTTTTTCGACATCAGGATTCAGCGCTGTCATCGGTGCACATTCTGTCAAACCGCACCCCTGGACGCAGATGATATCAAGATCATTGAAAAACTGTAAAATATCCGGATTGATCGCCGCACCGCCAGAAATGATGACACGCATTCTGCCACCGAATACTTCCAGAATTTCTTTGGTAAAAGGTTTGCTGATGGAAAGTCCCATCTTCTTAATCTTTCTGTTCATCGTAAGGAGCCTGTGGAGCATGTTCTCTTTGCCTTTGGCTCTGACGTTTTTCCAAATTTTCTTATACAGTGTCTCAATGAGTACCGGCACGCCCAGCAGCATTGTCGGTTTTACCTCTTCCAGATTTTTTGTAATATATTTCAGTCCCTGGCAATATGCAATAGCAGCGCCTTTATAAAGCGGCATCAGGAACGCGCAGGTACACTCGTAGGTATGATGCACCGGCAGCACGGAGAAGAAAATATCCGTTGGATAAACTTTCAGGATGGTCGGCGCACTCATCAGATTATTTGCTAAATTGTACTGGGACAGCATCACGCCTTTGGCGATACCTGTCGTGCCGGAAGTATACAGCAATACTGCCATTTCATCGCCGTTAATCTCTGCATCTAGGAACTGCCGGTCACCCTGGGCAACGAGATCTTTTCCCTCTGCGATGAGACTCTTCCAAGAAAGCATATCCGCACCGTGCATTGTTTCATCAAAGTTTACCAGCACGGAAAGTCCGGTATCACCACTGGCTTTCATCTCCTGGAACAGGTGCGCAAACTTCCTGTCGAAAAGAACCGCCGAAACTTCCGCATCAATGATCTGCTGTTTCAAAGCATCTCCATCTAATTCTTTATCCAGCGGCACCACAACGCCAGCGCCGCAAATGACTGCCAGATAAGAAGATTCCCACTGATAGCGAGTTTCCCCGATGATGGCGATGCGCTTGCCTTTTAAGCCCCGGTTAATCAGCGCCGTACCCAGACCGTTAACATCTGCCAGCGCCTGTTTATAGGTAATCGATGCATACGGCGCATCTTTTTCAAACTTCTGCATAAAGGCGACATTGTCCCCATAAAGTTCCACACTGGTTTCAAACATATGCTTGATATCCGTAATTGGCCGACTTTCTTTGTATCTGACATACGGGTCAGTGCTATCTTCTATGGATTTCACAAAGGCTTTCGCCCGTTTCAGTTCTACCGCTTTGGTCTGTTGGTATCCCGCTTTCTCCTGCGGTTCTTCTTCTGCGCGTTCCGGTGCAAAATTCCCGTAGCGTTTAATTTTACCGGTGGTGGTCTTATCAAACTCGGTTTCTCTGATATTAATCCGCTTAATCGCCTTATACGGCGGCATCGTCTGATTGATGCGGTCTACTAAATCTTTGAAGAAATGGTAGACTTCGCTTCCGTTCATTTCGCCATAGCGCTCTGTCAGCAGCGGATAGTTCGGGAAAATATCTGCAGTAATCATAATATTGCCGACTTTCCCGTCTTCTCTGCCGTATACCAACGCCTCCTGAATCAGTTCGTCTTCCATGAGCACAGTTTCTACCTCTTCAGGGAAAATATTCTTACCGCCTTTGGTCACAATAACGGTCTTTTTTCTACCGGTCAGATAAAGGAATCCGTCCGCATCCAAATAACCTAAATCGCCTGTATACAGCCATCCGTCTTTCAGTACTTCTGCGGTTGCTTCCGGATTATCGTAGTAGCCGATCATGACGGAATCGCTCTTGCAGACAACTTCACCAATGCCATCTTCATCCGGATGCATAATTTTTACTTGTGTACCCGGCATAGGTTTGCCTACAGATGCGGCTTTGCTGTATCGATCCTGATTGACCGCGATAATCGGTGCACATTCGCTCATACCGTAGCCCTGAATGGTCGGCAGTCCCATCGCTTCAAAATCTTCGATGACTTTCGGATCGATGGCGGCACCGCCTGCAATGAGCAGAGAAATGTTGTTGCCGAAGTTCTGATGAATGGCTTTAAATAGTTTTTTCATCAGTTTCTGATTATTGTACAGTTTCAGTTTCTTGGAAAGGTCGATGGCTTTGCGCAGTTTTTCTGCTTCCCCCTGCTTCTCTGCCTGTTTCCACATGCCCTTGTACATTTTTTCAAAGACAAGCGGTACACCCAGCATGATATTGTTTTTGACCTCGTTCATGTTCTTCTGAATGTATTTAATGCCTTCGCAGATTGCCACTGTACCGCCCTGATAAAAGCAAGTGCAGATATCACAGGTGAACTCGTAAGCGTGGTGAATCGGCAAAATAGACAAGGTCAGCGCACCTGTGGCATGCACCAGTCTGGACATATTCACTACATTTGCGACAATGTTTTTATGGGAAAGCATGACCCCTTTGGACATACCGGTGGTGCCGGATGTAAACATCAGGGTTGTCAATGCTTCTCTGTCAATTTCCGCATCGACATAATCGCGAATGCCTTCTTTCAAAAGCTGCTCACCTTCTGCAATCAGCTGTTCCATGGAGTATGCGGTATCATTGTGTTCGCTCTGCCCCATGGAAATAAAATATTCCAAATCATACTTTTCCTCAAAAAGAGGCGCAAGGGATTTTTCACTGCGCTTGGTATAAATCAGTGCGCTGGCGCCTGCGCGTTTTACCAGACTTTTCATTTCTTCAATCGGCAAATTCTTATCTAGCGGCACGATAACACCTACGCCGCATACCACTGCAAAATACGCCAGAATCCACTGCCAGCAGCTTTCGCCTACCACAGCGATTTTCTTGCCGCCAAGCCCCATATCCAGAAGTTTTGTACCCAACGCGTCCATTTTTTCTTTGAATGCGCCAAATGTGATGGGCTGAAAAGTGCCGCCTGGTTTATCTTTCTGCAGATAGCAAGGCACATCCTTGTAAAGTGCCACACTGCTTCTGATCATGTCTTTCAAGTCGGTGACTTCCCTAACTGGATAGTACACGCCGTCATATTTTTTATTGTTCATATGGTTTTATCTCCCTTTTTCCTGCCGTCCAAGGGCAAAATTTTGCTGAATCATAATTTATTATTTTACCATTTTCCACAGGGTTTCGCAATAGCCAGGTGCCGTCTGCCGGCAGAAATATTTCAATTTTTTTAAGGAATTTAGCTTATTTTTGTCAAAATCTGCGTTTCCGTCGCGAAAACCATGGAAATAGACAGAAACTACCGCCTTCTGAAAAGCAGACAGACTGCCTGCGCCAACAGCACTGCAG
>CANBFZ010000232.1 GCA_947367725.1 uncultured Eubacterium sp. | reverse complement strand
CTTCTGCAATCTCCTCAATGGAGCAAAGATACCAATATTGTTTTACAAATACCACCCGCTTCAGTGCAGGCATCTCTTCAAGAAATGCATTGATGACAGAAACCAATACCATCTCGTCAACCAGCGCTTCCACTTGTCCATTTCTGCCGATACACTGGGAAAGTTCCTCTAAAGCCACCTCTACCTGACCTTCTCCCCGTTTCTTCGCATGCTTCCCCTTGTGGCGGTTCAGCGCTAGATTCCTGGTAATCTTCCCCAGATAGGTAGACAACTGTGAAGGTCTGTTGGGAGGTATGGCATTCCAGGCCCGCAGGTACGTATCACTGACGCATTCTTCCGCATCCTGACTGCTGTTTAATATATGGTAGGCGATGTAATTGCAGTACTTCCCATATTTCTTGTCTGTTTCTGTAATTGCCTCTTCGCTGCGCGAAAAATAAAGGTCCAAAATTGTGCTGTCGTCCATGGCAGTCTCCCTTCTCTAATCATCACCACTTTTTTCCCGTTTGATTGCGCCATATTCTATATTTTATCAGTCCTGTTAAAAATGTGCAATGAAAAACGGGAGCGATGCTCCCGTGTCATGTTAAATAGGCGAAAGTCTGCATACAGAACAAGACTTTAGTCCTGACTATGGCTTCCTTTCATATATAGGGTACCAGAAAATTCATTATGTGCATGCATCAAAGATTTTGCTTTAGAGATGTCTCCCTCTTTCAGTGCCGCCACAATTTCTCTGTGATCTGCGATACTCTGTCTGCGATGTTCACTGACTGCATGATAAGCAAAAGTGCACATATTAATCTGGTTTTGGGTTTTCGCCGCACATTCCCGAATAATTTGATTGGTGCAGTAGTCAATCATCGTTTGATGAAAACGATCAGATCCCTTGTGTGTTCCATATTCATTTTCTTCATCCAATGCTGCCTGCTGCTCCGCGATCATCTCCTCCAGCTCTTCAATGAGAGGTGTTAAAGAATCCAAGAAACGATAAGTATCAATTACAATGTCAAACAGATAACTATTGGCCTCAATCAATTGTGCCTCTTCTTCCGCAGAAAGTTTGATGATACTCGGTCCCACATTATGTTTCTGTTCCACAAATCCATCTTGTATCAGCCGATTGATCGTCTCTCTGACAGGGGTTCTGCTCACTGCAAAGGTTTTGGCAAGTTCTTCAATATTCAATCTGTCTCCTGGTACCAATTCTCTATTCTTGATTTTCTTTAGCATTAAATCATAGAGTTGATCCACAAGGGAGGTTCTCTTTACCTTCATGTTTCTATTCTCCATCTGCGGGAATAAGCCCAATCTTTAAAAATTTTTTAGTATGGTCTTGCCTCTGTCCGTTTTCCGTTTTCTTTGTCAATCATTTTGCAGACTGCAAACCACAGTCCCAGACCCAGTGCTGCAAACACTAAAATTGCCATAAAGGAGGAGTCATAGGCACCGCCCGACTTTTCTACCAAACTGCTGCTGATGGTCGGTCCGATGATTGCCGCAGGCACCAAATTGAACATCCCCACTCCAAAGTTCACTGCAAAATACTTCGGTCCGTAGTACTTCTGGATAAATGTGGAACAGATGGTCGGGTTTGCACCATAAGAAAGTCCCATTGCCAAAAGACCGACTAAAATCAATATCATAGAACCGGTCTTTGCACCTGCAAGCAGCGCAATACCACCGCAGAACATGAAAATAACGTCTACAATCATCGCAACTTTTCCGTTGGTCTTATCATAAATGCTGCCTACAATGACACGCCCTGCACCATTGAATACAGATACAACCATCCCTACAATAGCAGGTGCGCCAAACGCAACTGCTATGGAAGCAGCACTGTTGATTACCATCAAGCCGCCTACGCCAATTACGACACACCAGATTAAGAATACCCAGAAAGAAGCAGTTTTTAAAACCGTTCCCGGTGCATCCCCATATACAGTTTTCGTTTGTGCTGCGCCCACTGGTGCATCCGGTACTTTAATAAAGAAAGAGCCAACACCCAGTACCACAAAGATCATAATGCCCAGAATCATGAAGGTCGTAAATACACCTTTTGAAGCAATCAAACTGGTTGCTACACTGCCCAGAATCAATGCGCCAAGACCAAATCCCATCATCATAATGCCGCTGCAAAGGCCCGGTTTATCTGGAAACCATTTGTTCATCGTTCCGATGACACAGTTATAGGTCAGACCAACACCGCTTCCTCCAAAAAATCCATAGAATATGTACAACAGCGTCAAACTGGAAGCAGAATCTTCAGGATTTAGGCGTGATACCCCAAAGAAACCCACTAACAGGAATACTGCTGACAGCAAGATAATCATCTGCGGTTTTAGCTTCGCCGCCAGTTTTCCAGCCACGAATCCGCCCACACAGAAAAAAATCATAGAAATCGTAAAAGTCATAGAAAGCTGTGACAGCGACCAGTCTGTATAGACTTCGCTGAACGGGGTGCGAAACAGTGACCATCCATAAATCAGTCCGCAAAAAATCAGTAATAACGTACCTACAAACAAGTACAGCCATCGTTTGTTATTGGTCATAGCAAGATTCTCCTTTTCTTTTTTCATCCATAGAAAGACTGCTGTCTTTCTCATAAAACGGCGGATGAAATAAAAGTATATTCCACCCGCCGTCCCCTTAGACTAACGCTTTATCTCTCACGTATTTATAACTATTTTATAGATTTTCTAACAAAAAGTCAAGCATTTATTCCTTTTTCCTCGCAACAAGTAAAAAAGACAGGCAATCTGCACTGCAAACTGCCTGTCTTTCTGATCTATTTCTTAGGATTTCTTCTTTCTAATCCCATATACAGTGCCGCCCAGCGCAATTGCTGCTGCGCTTAGCACTGCAAGCCATATCAGCATATTGGCTGTATCGCCTGTTCTCGGAATCCACCAAGGCAGTTCATCTGTTTCCGGATTCTGCTCCTTGATGATATTCTCAATTTCTTCTGGTGTTTTGATATTTTTGTCTGGTTTGCCATCTCCATCGGTATCCACATTGACATCTGGAATTCCATCTCCATCGGTATCTACATTCAGATCCGGAATCCCATCTCCGTCCGTATCGATGTTGAGATCTGGGATCCCGTCTCCATCGGTATCAATGTTGAGATCTGGCTTCCCATCTCCATTGGTATCTACATTCAGGTCTGGTTTGCCATCCCCATCCGTATCAATATTGAGGTCTGGCTTGCCATCTCCATCTTTGTCGATGTTCACGTCTGGCTTGCCATCTCCATTCTTATCAATGTTGATGTCCGGTTTCCCGTCTCCATCGGTGTCAATGTTCACGTCTGGTTTGCCGTCTCCATCTTTGTCGATGTTCACGTCTGGTTTGCCATCTCCATTCTTATCAATGTTGAGGTCCGGTTTGCCATCTCCGTCGGTATCGACGTTGAGATCCGGCTTGCCGTCTCCATCTTTGTCGATGTTAAGGTCTGGCTTGCCATCTCCATTCTTATCAATATTGATATCTGGTTTGCCGTCTCCATCGGTATCTACGTTGACATCTGGCTTACCGTCTCCATCCTTATCAATGTTGAGGTCCGGCTTGCCATCTCCATCTTTATCAATATTGACATCCGGTTTGCCATCTCCATCGGTGTCGACATTGATGTCTGGTTTCCCATCTCCATCTTTATCGATATCTAGATCTGGTTTCCCATCTCCATCGGTATCGATATTGATATCCGGCTTTCCATCTCCGTCGATATCGACGTTGACAGGCATCTTATCATCGATGATGACAACAACCTTATGGTTGCGATCAGCCGTCAGCTCGACCGAGTTAGCCGTGCGCAGGTCCGTTCTGACTACGCCGTCGATGATAACATACTTGACTTCGTAGTGATGGCCTTCTACCGGCGTAACCTGCCAAGAAATCGTCTTCTTGACTCCTTCACGCAGCGTCGCTGTGTTGGTGATCGTGCCTGCGCCGCCTCTCAGTTCCGTCGCAATCTCAAAGGTCTGAACCTTGTAGCTCGGCGGCAGCGGATCGTTTGTTCCGCCATTCTTCTTGAGCGTAACAACGACTTTCTTATCCTCCTGAATATCCTCGAAGGACCAGGAGTTGCCGCTCGTCGCAACGACCGTGCCGTTCACAGAAATGCTGGAAACGGTGTATCCATTCGGA
>CANBFZ010000231.1 GCA_947367725.1 uncultured Eubacterium sp. | reverse complement strand
TAGATGCATATTCCATCAATCCTGGTGATTTATCCTGGGCGCCTATCGAAGCCCTTTGTCAATTTCACACATTTTCCCGCACCGCGGAAGCAGAAATCCTCCTGCATATCGGCGACTGTGACGGCTTTTTTGTCAGCAAATGTTGCATTTCCAGAGAAATTATGGAGCAATGTCCCAATTTACAGTTCATCGGGGTCACCGCTACCGGCTATGACAATGTAGATATCGAAGCAGCCAAAAATCTCGGTATTGCAGTATGTCACGTGCCTGCCTACTCTACAGAAGCTGTGGCGCAGCACACTTTTGCGCTGCTTTTGGAACTGACCAACAGAGTTGGCAGCTATCACACCGCTGTACAGGATGGCAAATGGTATACAAGTCCTGACTTCACCTTTATCCAGGAGCCGCTGACGCTTCTCTCTGGCAAAAGCCTAGGGATCATCGGTTACGGGCATATTGGTCAGAAAGTCGCTCTGATTGCAGAGGCCTTCGGCATGGATGTCAACATCTATAGCCGAAACCAAGACGCTGCGCTGCAGTCTGATTTTGTCACGCTGCACTGCCCTCTAACTCCAGAAAACACAGGGTTTGTCAATGAAGCACTGATTTCCCGCATGAAAGATGGCGCCATGCTGATCAACACAGCCCGCGGCGCGCTGATCAATGAAAGAGATTTAGCCCAAGCACTGCAGACTGGAAAACTGGCAGGTGCTGCCATTGACGTCCTCGCTTTGGAGCCGCCTTTCGCGCCGCATCCCCTCATCGGTCTTCCAAACTGCATTGTTACGCCACATATCGCTTGGATGCCAAAAGAAACACGGCAGAAAGTCATCGACATCTGTGCGGCCAATCTGCAAAGTTATCTGACCGGCGGCAGTCTAAACAGAATTGTATAACCCCAAAGAAAAAGGTCTGTCCTGCCGCCAGCAAGAACAGACCTTTTTCGCCTTTTAAAACGGTGTATACACCATATCTCTGGTGATTTCAGAAAGCGTATACGCACCGCACATCGCCATCGTATCTGCAAGTTCTGCCTGCAGTTTCGCAATATATTCCCCAACGCCCTTTGCTCCATCGCGATAAACTGCATTGACAAAAGGTCTTGCAAGCAGCACCCCGTCAGCACCAAGGGCAAGCGCTTTAAATACATCTGTACCGCTTCGAATACCGCCGTCTACTAGCACTTTCATAGAATCTCCCACTGCCTCGCAAATCGCGCCGAGTACCTCGGCTGTAGCTGGACACTGATCCAGCACTCTGCCGCCGTGATTCGAGACGATAATCGCAGCAGCACCAGCCTCTTTGGCCTTACGCGCGCCGTTCGGCGTCATAATCCCTTTCACAATAAACGGCAGTTCCGCTTCACGCACCAGCTGACGCAGCTCGTCCACGGATTTGCTGCCTGCAGGCGGCTCAAAGTTCTTTAAAAACGGCAATCCTGCAGCGTCAATATCCATGGCAACTGCAAACGCACCAGAGGCTTTTACCAGTTCCATCTTTTCGTCAATCATTGCCTTATTCCACGGTTTTACGGTTGGCACGCCAAATCCATCGCAAGCCTTGATGGCAATGCCTGCTGCTTTCATGACCTCTGGATCCATACCGTCCCCGGTAAAAGCAGCAATACCGTTTTCTTTACATGCAGGCACCAAAATGTTATTGTATTCTAGATCATTATAGGTTTCTCCATAATGCATATTGACCGCGCCTACAGGACCTGCAAAAAACGGCGCTGCAAACGTTTTTCCGAAAAGCGTCAGCGCAGTGCTAACTTCCCTTCGCTCTGTCAGCGTATCCATGTTAACACGAATTTCTTTCCATTTGTCATAATTTCTGATCGCTGTGTCACCGATTCCTTTTGCGCCAGGACCTGGAATCTGATTCTTACACGCACGTCCGTTACATTCTGGACATAGTTTACAATATCCTGCCATCGTTACTTCTCCTTTTTCTACATTGAAACAATTATACTAACAAAAATCCTATATAGCAAGCCAACATGCCTAACGAGCAAACAAGCTGCGTAGTACTGTTTCTAATCCGCAGCAGAACCCAGAATAATATTGTTGCAATGCCGCCGAATAGCAACAAATTCTCAATCTGATGATCCAGGGTTGCATAAACGCCACTTCCTGCAGAAAGCAGATCTGCTACTACCAGAATAATGAAGTTAAACAGATTGCTGCCGATAATATTGCCCACTGCAATATTGAAATTTTTCATACGGAACAGCGCAATGGTAGAAGTCACCTCCGGAAGAGAGGTTGCAATTCCCAGGAAAATCGCGCCAGCAAGCCCCTGCCCCAAGTGCAGCTTCACAGAAATTTGATCCGTCAGATAGGTCAGTATAATACTGAACGCAATAATCCCCACTGACGCCAGAAAGAAACGAAATCCAATCTGTTTTACAGAAAGTGACGTAGAAGAGGCCGAATGATAACCCAGCACATCTTCGTCAGACGCTACATCTTCAGCAACTGCCAGGTACTTGGCGCCAAGCCCATAAATCATAGCAATCAATACAGACGTAATCGACAGATTCAAAACCCGAAGCTGCAGAATCCCTGCAAAATTAAGTGCAATCAGCACATAAATCAGCAGCACGACGACTGCCACATGGCGGTAGCTTTTGGAAATCCTGCCCTTTGCAAAGCTCTTTGAGAACAGTAAAATAAAAAATGACAGAGCGCCCAGATTAAACAGATCACTTCCTAAAATATTACCCATACAAAGTCCCGGTCTATCTAAAAGCACGGTGGCAGACATACTGGTAAACAGCTCTGGCAGTGAAGTGACCGCCGAAAGCATAATGCCGCCTAAAAACGCACCGGAAAGTCTGGTATTCTTATCCAGTAAATCAATGTAATCCGATGCTTTCATAGATAAAACAACAACAATTGCCGCTGCTATCACATACTCTAAATAAATCAATCGTCTTCTCCTCAAATTCTCAAAAATTCTATCTTTAAATCTATCACAATTAAAGAGGAAAGTCAATTTCTCCTCTTTGCAGAGGCACAGAACATGTTCCCATGCAGTGCTGCAAAAATCGACGGACCGCACACTGCATCACTGCCTAGTTCTTAGAAACGGTTTCCTGTCCCTACTAAAGATTACGATACAAAAAAGATTTTAGACCAAACATTGAAAATTAATTCCATGTACAGAACGCGCTGCCGTAACTTTCAATGTCTACGACAACGCGTTTTCCTAACATCTCTTTCATGGCAGCTTATAGATAGGAAAGCAAGTCCACTGCATAGAACGTAATAAAAAAGAGGGTAGCAAGAATTCTCAGCACACTTAGAATCACGCCGAGGATGGACAGCACCAGACCTGCCGTCGCCATCCCCTGTCTCTGCCTGTCTCTTCTTCCCTTTACGCCGAACACAATGCCCACGATGCCTACAATCAAAGCAATCACTGCAGAAAACAACGCCATAACCAAAGACAGAATTCCAAGCACCAAGGCGGCTGTTGCATCGGTATGGGTCGCCTGCCGCTCTACTTCTGCATATTTTTCATAGTTAAAATCCACAATGGTCGCACCGCCGCTTTTTTCTTCCCGTACTGCCGATTCCGCCGGGTGCTGCTGCATACCGGTTTCGCTGGGTAACCCATTCTGTTTTTCAAAATTTTCCATGACTTCCTCCTAATTCTTCTCTCCTTGCTGCCGTCCAATCCAGTTCACCGTGCCAACACCCCACGCTTTTAAGCCTTTCTCCAGCACCGCAAAAGGCGGCAGAAGGACGTGATTGATCACCCACATAAAAATTGCATAGGTAGTATCCATAACAAAATCATATCCTTTTGAGACTGGTTTTGCAGAAAAGATGACAACGCAAAGGGATGCAAAACCGAACACCATCATATAGTAAAGAAGGCTGCCACCTGCCGGCATCGGAAAGATGCCTAGGCTGATACCGCCGTGCTTTTTCATCCACTGACGCACTACAAGGTGCAAAATGTACACCGGCATGGTATTTCTGCCCACATAAGCAAGATACGTATCTTTGCTCGGCAGAATATTAAACAGGAGTATGAGAAAACACCATAAGCCCTTTTACTTCTAAATTATGCTCAAACTTACATGAATTTAAATAAACTTGTTTGTCAAGTTTAGTCTTTGTCCATCTTTTTCTTAGGAAAGAAATATT
>CANBFZ010000230.1 GCA_947367725.1 uncultured Eubacterium sp. | reverse complement strand
CGTATGTTTCGGTTTCGTCAAAGCCTCTTCAAAATTAACGAAGATTTTTTTCGCAGTACACAGGACTTTGAAATGCTGTGACAGGCGCGTACTTTGGGTACGTAACTGGCGCAGGCATTGAGAAGATCCGAAGTAATGCGGAAACCTACGAGCTAAGCGCTGGAAAATTGTTTCACAGCTAGGCGCCGAAGAGCCGCCGTTGAACTCACCAAATCAAAGATTTGGGAGTTCTTCGCATGAGACCTGCCTGCGATTTATTAGCATAAATCGGGCTAGGACTTCAACAACGCTGTGGGACAATTTAACAAGCTTAATTGTTGACTTTGACCATCGAAGGTCTAATTACCTTCTTATTGAGTAAATACCCCTTCTGCAGGACTTCCGTCACTTTGCCGCTCTCAAATTCGGCATTATCTTCTGTCATCACTGCATTGTGGAAGTTAGGATCAAAATCCTCGCCTTCCGCTTTTATTTCCTCCAGCCCAGCTTTTTCAAGAACCCCTGTGAGCTGTTTGAAAATCATTTTCATACCTTCCGCAAACCCTTCGTCTGCGGCTTCATGCTGCAGCGCTCGTTCAAAATTATCCATGACAGTCAAAAGTTCCACAACGATTTTCTCGTTGGCATATGCGTAAATGTCGCCTTTTTCTTTTTCTGCCCGTCTTTTATAATTCTGAAAGTCTGCCATCAAGCGCATATACTTTGTCTGCAGCGCTTCCTCTTCTTCTGCTTGTGCAGGCACTTCTGCAGCTGCTTCCGTTTGTGTTTCTTCTGCAGCCTCCGCTTCCGTTTCCGGTGTATCTGCCTGCGTCTCTTCCTGTTTCTGTTCTTCTTTTACTTCTTCCTGATTCACCTTCGTCTCCTCATCCTTCATCTTCGTCATCACCGCTTTCTAATTGAAATGTACTGCTGAGATTATCGGTCAGGTATTCGATGATGGAGGTGATTTCTCCATATTTCATACGCGTTGGACCGATGACGCCAATCTTGCCGACCATCTTTCCATCTACATGATACGTTGCTGTAATCATAGAACAGTCGTTCATCAGATCATCCGCATTCTCATCTCCGATGGTCACGATAATGCCGTCTTCTCTCTCCATTAACTTCTTTGTAAAATCTTCTTTCTTATCCAGCAGGGAAAGAAAGCTTCTTGCTTTTTCTAAATCGTTGTATTCCGGAATATCAAAGATATTGGTCAAGCCATCCATATAAAGATTGACATTCAGCATATCTTCCAGTGTTCTGAGAAAGTTCGGCATGATATTCTCTGCCAATTTGCTCATCGCCTCAATATCCGACTCAAAATTGGCAATGATATGTTCTCTCAGCACATCGGTAATTTTCTTACCGTTATAGTTGTATGTCATATTCTTTGCCAGAATCTGCAGCCCTTCCTCTGTGTAAGGCACCCGCATTCTGAGTGCCGTATTGGAAATCTTGCCACTTTCTGAAACAATCATCAAAACAACTGTATTTGCATCCACCGGCAAAAGATTGATAAACTTCAATGTGTCCTCGTTCTTCGTCGGCGTCATGGCAAAAGAAGTCAAATTGGTAATCTCAGAAAGAATTCTGGCTGCGTGTTTAATGGTTTCATCAAATTCACTCACATCAGAACGCAGCTTCTCTGCAATCAGATTCTTCTCAAGAGGACTCAGTTCGTGCTTCTCCATCAGATTGTTTACATATAATCGATACGCCTTATCAGACGGCACTCTGCCGGCAGACGTATGTGGATGGGTCAGGTATCCCATTTCCTCCAGATCACTCATCTCATTGCGAATGGTTGCTGGGCTGATGCCCAAATCAAATCTCTTCGAGAGGGTTCTGGAACCCACAGGCTCTGCAGACTTAACATAGTCACTGATGATGGCCTGTAAAATCTTCAATTTTCTATCTGTTAATTCCATCACGCTTCTCCTTATTAGCACTCACTCGTTTCGAGTGCTAATCACTATATATAATATAGTCCTATTCTGCCCTAATGTCAACAGAAATTTTACATTTTTTTATGATGTTTTTGTGTTCTTTCCGTAAATCCATTCTACTGTTTCACTGTACAGCGAAACATCGTTTCGTGTGTACTTACACAACATTTTTCCATCTATATTGTCGATTTTTCACAATTTCTTATTGTCCCTTGTAAAATTTTGTGCTATCCTTATATTAATTATGTTACAGGAGGCATTTTTTCATGAGAGAAACATCAAAAAAACTTTTGGAAGAATCCCGCAAACGCCGTACTTATAGAGAATTCCTGCCAGACCCCATCGACATGGAAGTCATCAAAAACTGCGTTTTAACGGCGGGAACCGCACCCAACGGTGCAGATAAACAGCCATGGCATTTCAGTATTGTAACAGATCCTGCCATGAAAGCCAAAATTCGAGAAGAAGCCGAAAAAGTCGAAAAGAAATTTTACGAAAGCAAAATTACCGATGAATGGCAGGCTGATCTTGATAAGCTTGCAGTCACCTGGGAAAAACCTTTCCTGACACAAGCGCCTTGTCTCATCGTTATTTTCAAAGAATGGTACAAAACATTGGAAGACGGTACCAAAGATCAGAATTATTATGTCAACGAATCCATCGGCATTTCCATCGGATTTTTGATCAATGCGCTGCGCAATGCAGGCCTTGCCAGTCTGACCTATACACCAGCGCCGCCCACATTTCTGCGCACCCTGCTGGGACGTCCCGAAGGTGAAACGCCGGTCATGGTTCTCGTTGTAGGAAAACCTGATCCGAACTACAAGCTTCCTAATCTAAAGAAAAAATCTTTTGAAGAAATCGCAGATATAATCTAAAAACCAACAGGACGGTGCCTTTATCCTATGTGCACCGTCCCTCTCTATGTGGATTCTTTATTCTCTATTTTTTCCTTTTTCAGTATTACAGTGACTGCAGCCGCCACCGCAGCCATCACAGCCTGCACAGCCGCCGCCGTTTTTCTTCGTCTTTATAATTGACCAAAGCGCAAGTCCTGCCAGTACGATTACCAGCAAAAGTACAAGAATCGTTGCTGCATTCATGCTATCACCCCTCCATATTTTTTATGCCGCTTTATTATTCTTATAAGCAACTTTTTTAATGCTTTCAGTACTCTGAGAAGCCGGACGAACCAACATATAAATGATGCCTGCTGCCGCGCAGGTTGCTGCCACTGTTCCAATTCCAAATCCGCCGCCGGCGAAAGCTGTCCAGAACTGATAGACACACATAGATGCCAGGTAAGCAAGGATGGTCTGATAGCCGATTGCAAACCAGAACCACTTGGTATTGTTCATTTCTCTTTTAATTGCACCCATTGCTGCAAAGCACGGCGCGCAAAGCAGGTTGAATACCAAAAATGCGTAAGCGGCTGCTGCGGTAAAGTCTGCGGACAATGCACTCCAGTATTCTGCACCATCTTCAGCAACTTCTGCAAATCCATACAGTACGCCGAATGTACCAACTACGTTTTCCTTCGCTACAAGACCGGTAATAGCCGCAACGGTCGCTTTCCAGCTTCCAAATCCCAGTGGAATGAAAATCCATGCAAGAAGGGAACCCAGGTTTGCAAGAAGGGTCGTATCCTGTTCCAGTACATCGGAAATCATATGGAATCCACCCTCTACACTGAAGTTGGACAGGAACCAGATTACGATTGTAGATAACAAGATAATTGTACCAGCTCTTTTGATAAATGACCAGCCTCTTTCCCACATTCTTCTAAGAAGTGTACCGATGGTCGGCATGTGGTATGCTGGAAGTTCCATCACAAACGGCGCAGGTTCTCCCGCAAACATCTTTGTCTTTTTCAGGATAATTCCTGAAATTACGATAGCGGCAACACCTACAAAGTAAGCACTGGTCGCTACCCATGCATCGCCGTCAAAGAGCGCACCTGCAATGAGCGCTACAATTGGCATCTTTGCGCCGCATGGAATAAAGGTTGTTGTCATGACTGTCATTTTTCTGTCCCGGTCGCTTTCAATGGTTCTTGAGGCCATAACACCCGGTACACCACAGCCAACGCCGACCAGCATCGGAATAAAGGATTTTCCGGAAAGTCCGAATTTTCTGAAAATCCGATCCAGCACGAAGGCTATGCGCGCCATGTAACCGCAGGCCTCCAAAAACGCAAGAAGCAGGAACAGCACAAGCATCTGGGGCACAAAACCCAGAACCGCCCCGAC
>CANBFZ010000229.1 GCA_947367725.1 uncultured Eubacterium sp. | reverse complement strand
CAATGCTTTCTTGCAGTCCATCATTCCTGCGCCAGTCATCTCACGCAATTCTTTTACCATTGCTGCTGTAATAGCCATTTCTCTTACCTCCAGATTCCAATCGATTATTCTTCTACTGCTGTTTCTGCTGCAGCTTCTTCAGCAGCATAAGCTTCTTCTTCTGTCTCAATAGTTCCCTGGTTAGCTTCAACTACTGCGTCAGCCATTTTAGAAACAATCAATTTTACCGCTCTGATTGCATCATCATTTGCTGGAATGATATAGTCCACATCATCAGGATCGCAGTTTGTATCTACGATACCTACAACAGGAATGCCTAAAATTCTAGCTTCTTTTACTGCAATTCTCTCTTTCTTAGGGTCAACAATGAACAATGCGCCAGGCATGCCTTTCATATCTTTGATACCGCCTAAGAACTTTTCCAGCTTATCGCGTTCTGCTCTCAGTTTGATAACTTCCTTCTTGGACAGCTTTTCAAAAGTACCGTCTTCTTCCATTCTGTCGATGTCGAAAAGTCTCTTAATTCTGCCGCTGATGGTCTTGTAGTTGGTCAGCATACCGCCCAGCCATCTTTCGCTTACATAGTACTGTCCGCATCTTTTTGCTTCATCAACAATTGCATTCTGCGCCTGTTTCTTTGTACCAACAAACAAAATCGGTCTGCCAGTTGCTGCAACTTCTTTCATGAAGTCATACGCTTCTTCAATCTTCTTTACCGTCTTCTGTAAGTCGATGATATAAATACCGTTTCTTTCTGTGAAGATGTAAGGTGCCATCTTAGGGTTCCATCTTCTAGTCTGATGTCCAAAGTGCACACCAGCTTCGAGTAATTGTTTCATTGAAATTACTGCCATTTTTGTTTCCTCCTGGTTTTACCTTCCACTCGGTCTATCGTGCATCAAACCGCATACAGCGGCACCGCTTCTACAAAACAACCGGGTGTGTGAAATATAGATTATTGACTCTGCTAGACGAGCCGACAATTATTATACGTTATTTTGATTGAAATTGCAAGCATTTTTACGAATTTATCTCGTTGTTTTCGGCTTTTTTCATACAACGCTTTTACAATTCCGCTGATTCCGGTTATAATAATAACAAATAAAAAAGGAGAAGTATCAATGTGTCACTATTTTCAGGCAGTCTACGATATCGTAGCACAAATTCCTTATGGAAAGGTCGTCTCTTACGGACAAATTGCACGCATGTTAGGCATACCTCGCTCTGCCAGAACAGTAGGTTATGCAATGCGGACCTGCCCTGAGGGACTTCCATGGTACCGCGTCATCAAGGCAGACGGTTCCTTTTCTTCTGGTGTCATGGCTGACTTATGCAGAGATTTACTTCTTGATGAAGGGATCACATTTCTTCCTGACGGTCGCGTCGATATGTCAGAAAACCAGTGGAACCCAGCTTCCTATCCAGACGAAAAAACATAGAAAATCATACTCGTTGTATGCGATCTTCCTATAGAAAAAACTGCCCATTTTATTGTTTTAATTTATTTTGATCAAAAAAAATCACCCGCGTCAGCTATTGCTCATGACGCTGCGTCATGTTTTATAATAGGACCAGAAAGGAGGTGTATTGCTATGTCCAAATACACAACAGGAGAAATCGCCAAACTCTGCGGCGTGTCTGTCAGAACCGTGCAGTATTATGACAGCCGCGGCATTCTGGTTCCCTGTCAGCTAAGTGAAGGCGGCAGACGACTTTATGCCGATGCGGATTTACAAAAATTAAAAGTCATTTGTTTTCTCCGGGAAATCGGACTGCCGATTCACAGCATTTCACAGTTGCTTTCTGAAGAACACCCTGAAGATGTACTGACACTTTTGCTTGCACAGCAGCAGAAAACACTGCGCACTGAAATCGCAAAGCAGCAAGAAAGCTTGGATAAACTACACGAGCTTCAGGTCGCACTTAGGAGAACTTCGCATTTTTCCGTTGCGTCTATCGGTGATATAGCCCACACTATGGAAAACAAAAAAAAGCTTCGCAAATTGCGTATGTATCTGATTCTGGTCGGCATTCCATTGAATTTTATCGAAATGAGCACCCTAGTTCTGTGGATATGGAAAGGAATCTGGCAGCCGTTTGTGTTCTGCGCACTGATTGCAATTGTAATTGGCGTGGTAGCTGCCTGGCTCTATTCCAAAAATATAGCATATATTTGTCCACATTGTCATGCAATGTTTATCCCTGCATTTAAAAACATGCTCCTAGCACGTCATACGCCAAATACCAGAAAATTAACCTGCACAGTCTGTGGTTATCACGGTTTTTGTGTGGAAACTTATCGAAAGGAGGAAAACTCTCATGCCTAACTTGAAAGAATATCTACCATTTTTGATTCCCCTTGCAATAATAGAAATCCTTCTGCTAGGATATACATTGTATCATATTCTACATCATAAAAAGTACAAACGAGGCACCCGAGGATTTTGGATTGCCGTTGCAATCATCGGAATGCAGTTCATTGGTCCAATCCTATACTTTCTTTTTGGAAAGGAGGAAGATTGATGGATACACTGCATATCACTCATTTAAAAAAGTGCTTCGGCAGTAAAGAAGTGCTCTGTGATTTGAATCTATCAGTGCCCCGTCATAGTATATTTGGCTTTGTTGGAAAAAACGGCGCTGGAAAAACTACGACCATGAAAGCAATTCTCGGCCTTCTAAAACCGGACAGTGGCACTATTTTTGTAGAAGGGGAAAAAGTTCTTTATGGACAGACACCAACCAACCACCATATCGGCTATCTGCCCGACGTGCCCTCCTTCTACTCCTATATGACGCCTGTCGAGTATTTAAAACTTTGCGGTCAAGTCTGTGGTATGACAAACCATCAAATTGCCGTAAGAAGCCAGGAACTTCTGTCCCTTGTAGGACTTCAACAAGAAACACACCGCATCAAAGGATTTTCCCGGGGTATGAAACAGCGCCTAGGCATTGCACAAGCACTGCTGCATCAGCCAAAACTACTCATTGCAGATGAACCGACTTCCGCCCTGGATCCAGCTGGTAGACGAGAAATCTTAGACATTTTGACCAATGCCAGCGTCTACACCACCGTTGTGTTTTCTACCCATATTTTATCCGACGTAGAACAGGTCTGCACCCATGCAGCAATTTTAAATGAAGGTAAGATTGTCATGGAAAATTCGATAGAGCAAATAAAAACTTTACATCGCCGAAAGGAATTTTCGCTCAAGCTTTCCTCCCCGGTCCATGCACAAGAAATACTGCGGAAATTCCCTAACGCCGAGAAAACAGATGCAATACACCTGCTTTTCAAGGAAGAAACCACACCAATGTCTGCAGTGTTACAATACCTTGCCGAAAAAAGGATCCCTTTAGAAAAAATAGAACGACGCACCCCCTCTCTCGAATCTCTTTTTATGGAGGTGACCCAAGCATGAAACCTTTTTTCGCTTTTTTGCATAAAGAGTGGCTGGAAAGTATTCGTTCAGGAAAATTTTTTCTACTACTTCTTCTGTTTCTCTTTTTGGGCATGATGAATCCATTCATCGCAAAACTCACGCCATGGCTTATGGAAACGATGACAAGTTCTATGGCGAATACAGGTCTTTCCATTGCAGAAATACAGGTAACTGCACTCACCTCATGGGCACAGTTCTTTAAAAACCTGCCCATCGCATTATTGGTATTTACCTTACTGTACAGCAGCAGCTTTACCAAGGAATATCAAACTGAATCGTTGCTGCTCATTGTTACAAAGGGATTCGCCCGTTACAAAATTGTGTTGGCAAAGATATGTATGATGTTCTTGATTTGGACGATCTGCTTCAGTCTTTGCTTTGGTGTTACTTACGCATACAATATGTATTTCTGGGATAATGGAATTGCAAAAAATTTATTTCTTGCGTCCGTCTGTTTTTGGGTCTTTGGTCTGTGGGTCATTTCATTGATTACTTTTTTCTCCACAACATTGAAAACGATATCCGGTGTGATATTAGGAACAGGCGGGCTGATTCTTGCAGCCTACTTGGCAGGGTTATTTCAAACTTTTGCATCCTATACGCCTGCTGCTCTGTTGCAAGGCTTCCAGCTTGTCAGCGGACAAAATACACCGGCTGACTGTCAAAGTGCTATCTTTGTCACTTTGTCCTTATGCACAGTAGCAATCGTTGCCAGCATTTACAGCATGAACCGGAGACAACTATAAAA
>CANBFZ010000228.1 GCA_947367725.1 uncultured Eubacterium sp. | reverse complement strand
ATCTTAATGCAATATTCCCCACCTATAGTGGCTTCAATAGAATCTTTTCCCATCTTCGGTGCAGTAAAGTCAGTATTTGCTGATTTATAAATAAAATCTGAAGGTGTTTCGGCAACACTATCTACAAGTTTCTGTCTTCCTTGCATTTCGCTGATAATATAAGCGCTTTTATCTGTAATAAATTTCTTATCATTTTTATTACTATCATTTAATGCAAACGCCATGTTTGTAGTTCCTATAACCATTGAAATCATCAAAATGACACTTATTAACCTTCTTTTCATAAAGTCCTCCTATAATTACCATGAAATTTCATGCCTCATATATTTTTTACAGGGCACTGAAGCTCGTACAGACAGATTTAAATATTCATTTTATCTATACTTGTTTCTCCTATATTTTAATTATATATGTTTTTATTTACGTTGCAATCAAAAAGAAAAAATCGGTCAATTTAAGAAATATTTGGTCAAAATCTGGAATTTCCTTCCATATATTTTCACAAGAACTTAAAACAGCAGCACGGTTTTCCATGCTGCTGCTCTTATTTTGCACTTTATTCTAATTCAATCAGTTCAGATTCTTCTGGTGCCAGTACCAAAGCGGAATCCAGTTCCATGGTTTCCGGTTGATCCTGATATCCAGCAAAATCCGCACCGTCTGCATCAGGTTCCGCATCATCTGCTGCCTGCTGTGCCGCAATGGCCGCCGCTTCCTCTGCTTCTGCTTCTTCCTGCATCCGCGCATATTCGCGCATGAATTCTTCGTTTACACCATAATCTACGTCAATATTCTTGTAACGCTTCATACCGGTTCCGGCAGGAATCAGCTTACCGATGATGACATTTTCCTTCAGACCCATCAGCTTGTCATTCTTACCTTTGATTGCTGCATCTGTCAGCACTCTTGTGGTTTCCTGGAAGGACGCTGCTGACAAGAAAGAGTTGGTTGCCAGGGACGCCTTCGTGATACCAAGGAGCATCTGCTTCGCCTTTGCAGGCTCACCGTCTGCTGCAAGAGCAGCTTCATTGGCTTCCTTAATTTCAAACTTGCTGTACAGCCCGCCCGGAAGCAGGTCTGTATCACCAGCATCTTCAATCTTAAACTTGGAAAGCATCTGGCTTACGATCACCTCTACGTGCTTATCATTGATGTCTACACCCTGATTCTTATATACACGCTGTACTTCTTTCAGCAGATACTGATATACGCCTTCTACCCCGTTGAGCCGTAGAATATCGTGCGGATTCAGCGGACCGCTGGTGATATTACCGCCAGCAAGGATATAGTCGTCTTTCTTTACTGCAAGTCTAGCGCCATAAGGCACGATATACGTCATATCCAGACCGTCGTCGCCTCTGACAATGACCTCTGTCTTATTATCGGTTCTCGGCTGAATATCAATCACCGTACCATTGGCTTCACAGATTTCTGCAAGACCTTTCGGTTTTCTAGCCTCAAATAATTCTTCTACTCTCGGCAGACCGTGTGTAATATCGGAACCTGCAACACCACCTGTATGGAATGTTCTCATGGTCAGCTGTGTACCTGGCTCACCGATAGACTGCGCTGCAGTAATACCAACCGATTCACCAATATTGACTTCTTCTCCTGTTGCCAGGTTTCTGCCGTAGCATTTTGCGCAGATACCGGTTCTGGAATGACAAGTCATAACAGAACGGATGGCAACGGATTCGATGCCTGCATTAACCACATCCATCGCCTGCTCGTCGCTGATCTCTTCACCCTGCTCCACAATGATTTCGCCCGTCTGCGGATTGACAATATCAAGGAGGGCAGTTCTTCCCGTAATACGCTGGTTCAAAGGCTCAATGACTTCTTTGCCGTCAGTGAAAGCTCTGACTTCCACACCTTCATCGGTGCCACAGTCAAACTCTCTGACGATGACGTTATGAGAAACGTCTACAAGACGTCTTGTCAGATAACCGGAGTCTGCTGTACGCAGCGCTGTATCGGCAAGCCCTTTACGCGCACCGTTGGAAGAAATGAAGTATTCCAAAATGGAAAGTCCTTCACGGAAGTTTGCCTTAATCGGAATTTCTACCGTCTTACCGGTTGCGTTTGCCATCAGACCACGCATACCACCGACCTGTCTGATCTGGTTTTTGCTACCTCTGGCACCTGAAGTCGCCATGATGTTCAGGTTGTTCTGTGGATCCAGAGATTCCATCAGCGCATCAGCAACATCGTCTGTGGTCTTGTTCCAGATTTCAATGACTTTATCATATCGTTCAGAGTTGGAAATCAGACCCATTCTAAACGCTTTTTCGTATTTATCAACTGCTTTCTGCGATTCTGCAACGATATCCCACTTGTTGTCAGGAATCTTCATGTCGTCAATACCGATGGTCACTGCTGCCTTGGTCGAATAGTGGTATCCCATATCCTTGATGTAGTCCAGCATGATTACGGTTCCAGTATTGCCGTGTGCTTTATAGCACTTGTCAATAATCGCGCCCAGCTTTTTCTTGTCACACAAGAAGTCAACTTCCAGAGAATACGGATCAGCAGTTCTATCAACAAATCCTAAATCCTGCGGAATCTGCTGATTGTAAATGAATCTGCCTACAGTAGACTCTACTAAGTGCCCTCTCTGATCGTTTTCATCCAGGTACATTCTGACTTTGACTTTGGCGTGAATATCAACGACTTCATCCTGATATGCCATCAGCATCTCATCAAGGTCTGTGAAAACTTTGCCGTCGCCTTTTTCTGGTACACGCTCAAAGCCTGCAGCCTTGTGCGCTTCCGATGCTTTTCTGTCGTTAAATTCATCTTTGTCGTAGAAAACCTTTTCCTTGCCATCGACGACTTCCACCTTTTTGCAAGTACCCGGATAAGTCAGGTAATACGCACCCAAAATCATATCCTGGGTTGGCGTTGTAATCGGGGAACCGTCTTTCGGCGCCAGGATGTTATTGATGGACAGCATCAGGAATCTTGCTTCTGCCTGTGCTTCTACGGAAAGAGGCACATGTACAGCCATCTGGTCTCCGTCAAAGTCGGCGTTGAACGCAGTACATACCAGCGGGTGCAGCTTGATTGCTTTGCCTTCTACCAGTACCGGTTCAAATGCCTGAATGCCCAATCTATGCAGCGTCGGTGCACGGTTCAGCATAACAGGGTGTTCTTTAATGACGCCCTCTAATACATCCCATACTTCCGGTCTTACTTTTTCTACCATTCTCTTGGCATTCTTAATATTGTGGGCATAGCCCTGTTCCACCAGTTCTTTCATGATGAAAGGTTTGAACAGTTCCAGCGCCATCTTCTTCGGCAGACCGCACTGATAGAATTTCAGTTCCGGTCCGACAACGATTACAGAACGTCCAGAATAGTCAACACGCTTACCTAACAGGTTCTGTCTGAAACGTCCCTGTTTTCCTTTCAGCATGTCGGACAGTGATTTCAGCGGTCTTGAGCCAGGACCGGTCACTGGTCTGCCTCTTCTGCCGTTATCAATCAGAGAGTCTACTGCTTCCTGCAGCATTCTCTTTTCGTTTCTTACAATAATATCAGGTGCACCAAGTTCTAACAGACGGTTCAATCTGTTATTTCTGTTGATGACTCTTCTATATAAATCGTTCAGATCAGAAGTGGCAAATCTGCCGCCATCCAGCTGTACCATCGGTCTGATATCCGGCGGAATGACTGGAATGACTTCCAGCACCATCCACTCTGGCTTGTTGCCAGAAATTCTGAGTGCCTCGACAACTTCCAAACGTCTAACGATTCTAACCTTTTTCTGACCAGAAGCGTCTTTCAACTTCTCTCTGAGAGAGGCTGACAATTCATCCAGATCGATCTGTGCCAAAAGTTCTCTGACTGCTTCTGCGCCCATCGCTGCCTTAAAGTCATTGCCATACTTTTCTTTGGCTTCTCTGTACTGCATCTCTGTCAGAATCTCTTTATAACCAAGACCCGTTTCTCCTGGATCTGTTACAATATATGCTGCAAAATACAGCACCTTTTCCAGGTTTCTCGGCGTAATATCGAGAATCAAACCCATTCTGGAAGGAATGCCTTTGAAATACCAGATGTGAGAAACCGGCGCCGCCAGTTTGATGTGACCCATTCTCTCTCTTCTGACTTTTGCTTTGGTGACTTCTACGCCGCAGCGATCGCAGACGATCCCCTTATATCGGATTCTCTTGTACTTTCCGCAGTGACATTCCCA
>CANBFZ010000227.1 GCA_947367725.1 uncultured Eubacterium sp. | reverse complement strand
GCAGGCGCAAGCCTTTGGGAGCGGGCGGAAAAACTCATTTCCGTGGCACATCCTGATTTTCGGGACGGGCTCATTGCAGATGCGGAAAAAATGGGCGTCTGGAAGCGAAGAAACAAGTTAAAATAGAGTGAATCGCTTGCCCGCGCAGCCGGCTTTTCAGCCAGCTGCGCGGGCAACGTTTTCTTTACGGGATTCTGGGATTTTGATTGATTGTGTAAGTTCGATTTTGACACTGTGTACCTTTTTTTGCGTATAAAGTGTCATATTTCTTTTTTTTGGTTTTTGAAAATTTGACATAAAGCGCTCTAAATTCCAATAAAAATGTCATATTTTAGTTACAAAGGGGAACTTGTGCCTGCTGATTGGAGCGAGGGGCTGTCGATTTTTAGAAAAGATAGGGAAGAACAGCACGAATTCGCATCTATTATATAACTTATCTAAATGTTTTTTGACACATTTGATACTAAAAACCAGACAAAGTGTCATTTCTTTCAAAACACAAATTTCAAAAATGACACTTTGACCGCATCCTTCAGGGTAAAGTGTCAAAAAGGCGATGATCCTTTTTATGACCTGCGCAATTGGAAAGTTTTTCATGTTGCGAGGGCATCGGCAGCGTGCTATACTAAAAGCATGAGATGAGAACATATGTTCTTTGTGGAGGTGAAGCGGATGACGGTCTTGCATGTAGATGCCAATTCGGCATATCTCAGCTGGACAGCAGTAAGTCTTTTGGAGCAGGGATATGAGCAGGATATCCGGCTGATTCCTGCTGCCATTGCAGGCGATCCCAAAAGCAGACATGGAATCATTCTGGCGAAATCTATGGAGGCGAAGCGGTATCAGATTAGAACGGGAGAGAGCCTCTTTACGGCCTTTCACAAATATCCCAAGTTGCGGGTATTTCCGCCGGATTATGATCTTTATCTGGCGTGCAGCGAGGCGATGTATCGTATTTTGCTGGAATATTCGCCTATTGTGCAGCGCTTTAGTATCGATGAATGTTTTTTGGAACTGGGGAAAGAGGGACAGCATGAAATCGCCATAGAAACTGCTTATGCAATGAAAGAAAGAATCAGGCAGACCCTTGGTTTTACTGTGAATATAGGCGTGGGAACCAATAAGCTTTTGGCGAAGATGGCAGGCGAACTGGAAAAACCGGATCAGGTGCATACGCTGCTGACGCATCGCGAACTGGAAGAAAAGTTGTGGCCGCTGCCGGTAGAGGAACTGTTTATGGTTGGCAGTGCCTCTGCGAGGAAACTGAAAAAGATTCATATCTCTACGATCGGAGATTTGGCGCGCAGCGATCCTGCGCTTTTGCGCAGCATATTAAAAAGCCATGGGCAGTTGATTTGGGAATATGCCAATGGCATAGATTACGACAGCGTGGTGCCCAATTCGCAGATTTTACAGAAAGGACTCAGCAATAGTATGACGCTGCCGTGTGATATCAAAGACAGGCAGGAGATAACACCTTATATACTGGCTTTGACAGACAGGGTGTGTGGAAGGCTGCGGAGACATCGCTGCAAAGCTTCGCTTTTTGGCATCAGCATCAGAACTGGCGGATTTGTGCGGTACAGTCATCAGCTGCAGCTGTCTTTTTTTCTCGACGATACCACAAATATCTACAAATATTTTTGCCGGCTGTTCAACGAGTGTTGGAAAGGTGAGCCGGTTCGGCAGATTGGCGTATCTTTGTCTGCGTTCACCGGAAGTGATCAGTACCAGCTGTCGTTTTATGATTTGCGCCGGATCGAAGAAGAGGAAGCGCTGAATCAAACCGTAGACAGAATTAGAGAGCGATTTGGGCAGACCGCTATTTTCCGGGGTACTTTTGTAAATACGGACATGAAACCGCTGGAAGGCGGCGTCAACGATGGGAATTATATGATGATGGGAGGGTACAGACTATGAAAATTGTGGCAAAGCCAATCGACGTGATTGCAGTATTTTCTGGGAGAAAAAAACCGATACCGTACAAGTTTAAATTTTATGATGCGTCGGAAGAGAAGGTAGAAATTGCTGTGAGCAAAATACAGTGTGTAGAGGAACGAAAGTTGGCAGGGATTGATACACTGATTTATACTTGTCAGTCAGAGTTTTTCGGCATAGAAAAAATATATCAACTAAAATATATTATTGGACAGTACAGATGGGAACTCTATAAGATATAACCTTATTTTCGTTGAGACGAGGTGTGAAAAGAAATAGAAAAAGGAAAAAATCTGTTCACCCACAGGGAAAGATATGGTATAATGAACGCGAATGATTGTAACGGCGCCAGCCGTAAGGATGCGTTCATTGCATCATGCCTTTCGATTCTACGTTCAGCGGAATCGTCATGGTATAATGAACGCGAGTGATTGTGACGGCGCCAGCCGTAAGGATGTGTTCATTGCATCATGCCTTTCGATTCTACGCTTAGCGGAATCGGCATGGTATCATGAACGCGGAGGGCGGCCTTTCCAAATGGCAACGGTTTGTTAAGATATGAATTTCAAAGGAGCAGAAAATGGAACCAAAATATAAACGCGTTCTTCTGAAAATCAGCGGAGAAGCGCTGGCGGGCAGTGATAAGTTCGGCATCAGCGAAGCAATGACGCAGAAAGTGGCAAGACAGGTGAAAGAGATTCACGATTTAGGCGTAGAAGTTGCAATCGTTGTAGGCGGCGGCAATTTTTGGAGAGGAAGAACCAGCAAAGATATGGATCGTGCGACAGCCGATTACATGGGCATGCTGGCAACTGTGATGAACTCTCTGGCACTGCAGGACGCATTGCTTGCAGAAGGCATCAAGGCAAAGGTGCAGACTGCGATCGAGATGCGGGAAATCGCTGAACCATATGCCAGAAGAAAGGCAATTAGTCAGCTTGCGCACAAAGATATTGTTATTTTCGGCGCAGGAACAGGCAATCCGTTTTTCTCCACTGACACAGCAGCGGCGCTTAGAGCCGTAGAGGTAGATGCAGATGTCATTTTACTGGCCAAAAATGTGGACGCAGTTTATTCCGACGATCCGAATACCAATCCGGACGCAGTCAAGTATGATGAATTGACCCATATGGAAGTTTTGGAGAAGGACTTAAAGGTCATGGATTTGACTGCAGCGACCTTATGCAGAGACAATCACATTGCCATTCACGTCCACAGTAACACCAGGTTCGATCTTCAGGGTCTTGTCCCCTGCATTGGCCGGGGCGACCTTGTAAGTTTCGTTGGTTCCATCACTGAACTCCACAATAACGGTCATACCCTGATTGCTGGTACCGGGGTTCTTGCTGCCGCCGCCGTCGGTGACAACGGTCTTGGTCTGGTTGGTGTTCAGAACCAGCCACTGAGCGGTGCCCTTGCTGTTCAGAGGACCAGCAACCCAGCCGGTGAAGTCCTCAGCACGATCGTTCACGTGGTTGTTCTCGTCGCTCTTTTCCAGGTACTCGATGGCCTTCTTCACGTCGCTGAACTGAGTCCAGACAACCTTGGGGTCCTCGCCGCCGGTGTAGACCTCGGTCTCGACGACCACAACAGTGCCGTCCTTGGCCAGGGTCAGACCAGCCTCAGTGGGATGATTCTTGCCGGCGTGCAGGGTGTACTGGCTGCTGTAGGTTCCGAAGTCGGCGACCTTGTTACTGTTGGTGCCCAGGTTCTGGGTACGGTTGGGAGCGCCATTGGTGTTGTCGCCCCAGGGCATCAGGTAGGTCTTGAAGTCGTCAGGATCAGGATCCCTGCCGAAGTCGTGCTCACCGTAGACGTTATCAGAGCCGTTCGCATTGGCAATCTGCTTGGCGTCGATGATGTAGCCGTCCTTGTCGAACTCGAACTCCACGAAGCCGTTGATGGCATTGTGAACATTGCCGGTAGTAATTTTGCTCATCCAGCTCTGGATGTTCCTGCGCAGGGTCTTGAACTCATCCACATCGTTCTTGCGGATGGTCAGGGTCTCGATCTTGCCGTTCAGGACGCCCTCGAAGCTCCAGTAGTGGTAGTTGCCTTCCTTCTCATAGGTCTCGTCCTCGGCGTCGCCCAGGATGTAACCATAGTTCTTGGTGGAGGCGGTGTCCTTGCCGATAACCACGGCGGCAACAATATAGTTGTTGTCGTCGGCCACGGCGAACACGCTGGCGTCAGTGCTGATCTGGTAGCCATTGGCGTTGTTAGCGATATACGCGGCATTGGGGCGCTTCACACCGTTCAGCTTGTTGTTCGTGGCGCTCAGCACCTCGATGTCCACATCCTGAACACCGGTGAACAC
>CANBFZ010000226.1 GCA_947367725.1 uncultured Eubacterium sp. | reverse complement strand
TGGTCGTGGGACGCAAATAGCACATTGCCCTTAAAGGCTTTCAGCCCATCGTTGACCGCCGTAATGGATTCCAAATCCAAATGGTTGGTCGGCTGATCCAAAACCAGTACATTGGAACCAAACAGCATCATGCGAGAAAGCATGCAGCGTACCTTTTCTCCACCAGAAAGCACCTGCACTTCCTTGTACACATCGTCCCCCGAAAAAAGCATTCTGCCCAAAAAGCTGCGCATAAAGGTTTCTGTGGTTTCGCTGGTATACTGACTGAGCCATTCCACCAGGTTCAGACTGCATCCGTTAAAAAATGCGGAATTGTCCATAGGAAAATAGGAATTGGTGATGGTTACGCCCCACTTATAGGAACCTGCGTCCGGTTCCATCTCGCCCATGATAATCTTAAACAAAGTCGTATTGGCGATTTCGTTTTCTCCCACAAAAGCGATTTTATCTTCTTTGTTTACGCGGAAAGAAATATTATCCAGCACTTTCACCCCGTCGATGGTCTTGGAAAGCCCTTCTACGATGAGAATGTCCTTGCCCGGCTCTCTGTCCATGGTAAAGCCCACAAAAGGATATCGTCTGGAGGATGCCGGCATTTCCTCTACCGTCAGTTTATCCAGAAGTTTCCGGCGGCTAGTCGCCTGTTTAGACTTGGATTTATTTGCAGAGAAACGCTGAATAAACGCCTGCAGTTCTTTAATTTTCTCTTCGTTTCTGCGATTCTGATCTTTCACCATCTTCTGCACCAGCTGACTGGATTCGTACCAGAACTCATAGTTGCCCACATACATCTTAATTTTACCATAGTCCACGTCCACAATATTGGTGCAGACCGTGTTGAGAAAGTGACGGTCATGAGAAACTACGATGACCGTGCCGTCATAATCCATGAGGAAATCTTCCAGCCAGTTGATGGCTTTCACATCCAAATGATTGGTCGGCTCGTCCAAAAGGATGATGCCTGGATTGCCAAAAAGCGCCTGCGCCAGCAGCACTTTGACCTTTTCTTTACCAGTCAAAGCGCTCATCTGGCTGTACAGCAAATCCTGGGAAAGTCCCAGCCCCTGCAGCAGACGGCTCACATCAGATTCTGCCTCCCAGCCGTCCATTTCGGCAAACTCCGCTTCCAGCTCCGCCGCTTTGATACCATCCTCATCGCTGAAATCTTCTTTCATATAGATGGCGTCCTTCTCCTGCATCACTGCATACAGTCTGGCATTTCCCATGATAACCGTATCTAGCACCGTATAAGTGTCATAGGCAAAATGGTCCTGTTTCAAAACCGACATGCGCACGCCTGGTTTCACCGAAACATGTCCTGTGGTCGGATCCAAATCCCCCGATAAAATTCGAAGAAATGTGGATTTTCCTGCACCGTTGGCGCCGATAATGCCGTAGCAGTTACCCGGCGTAAACTTTAGATCTACATCCTTAAACAGCGGCTGTCCGCTGAAATTTAAACTTACATTTACTACATCAATCACAATTCCTGCTCCTTTATATTCGTTTTATCTTGAATTTATATTGTACCATATATTTGGAAATATAGCAAAACCCCGGTGGATTGTCAACACGGCAAACGCATGAAAGCTTTTTCTTCTCAGTAACGTTGACAAATTCCGTCATTCCCGCGTGTTTTGTCAACAAACTGGCTGCATAGCATGGATAATATGCCTTAAATATTGCCAAATGAGACAAAAAAACGAGAATCTGCCAATTTTGTCAACGTTTCATCGCAAAAACATTGACAGGATTGACACTTTTTTTGATTTTTGTCAATTTTGTCAAAAAACAGGGTTCACACCGGGTGAATTCAGGTGGTAAATCCATGAAACATTGACAAAAATATAAGAATCACGGATATTTGTCAATGTTTCTTTTTTCTCGTGCGTTTACCGTGGGATTGTCAAAGGACAAAGGTTTTACATTCAGGAAAACATAGGAACTGACTGCCCGTCCGCCCCGCAGTCCGGTAATTCGGCAGTCTGCCCCGCAGCAATTTTCTAAACGTGATTAAATCTTGCGTGCAAGGGTATATTAATAACAATCATTACAATCAGGAGGAAATTTACATGGTAAAATTATTTAAATGTGCCCACTGCGGCAATATTGTAGAAATGGTAGAGGATAGAGGCGTGAAACCGGCATGCTGCGGTGAAGCGATGCAGCTTTTAGATGCCAATACCACCGATGCTGCCCAGGAAAAACACGTCCCTGTTGTCACCGCAAGCGGAAACAAAGTTACTGTCTGCGTCGGCAGCACAGAACACCCGATGATGGAAGAACATCACATTGCGTTCATCATACTGGAAACAACCCAGGGTGTACAGAGAAAACAGCTAGATAAGACCGGAAAACCTACCGCAGAATTTGTCCTCGCAGAAGGTGAAAAAGCAGTAGCTGCTTACGAATACTGCAATCTCCACGGATTCTGGAAAGCAGAAATTTAAAACCCATAAAAAGCGAAAGCAGACCCTCATCATCGAGGTCTGCTTTTTGCTTATTACAAAATCTTCTAGTTCTGCATTCTAATTTGCTCTCCCTGCACTGGCTGATACCGAATCAGATCGGCAGCATCCAAATCCTCTCTATGCATATCCACCGCCGTAATCTGGTGATTGTCGTAGGTGGTGTAATAATAAATGCCCCGATCCGCGTTGCAGCAAGCCGTATAAAGGGTCACCTCGTACTTGCCGTCGCCTAAGTCACAGCAGCCTCTTTGTTGATCCACCGCGCCCATGATGTGAAAAAACTGACTCACACTTTCGTTTTCCGAATCCCCGCTGACAGAATTCATTTTCACAAAAGAAGCCCGAACAAACCGTGATTGCGAGGATAAATCCCCCGGCAGCCCCAACGCCCCCATACCGCGGCTGTAAGGATGCAGCTGCAGCTTATTGCAGAAATGATTCACCGGTTCGCAGGTCGACAGCCCCATATAATTGTTGAGCTGAAACATCTGCTCTCCAAAAGGCGGATTATTGGTCATCACACCCACCGGATTGTCGTATACGCGCAATCCTTCTGCAACCGATTCCAAGACAATGGTCTCCTGCCGATCCGCAATCATCCAGTGCAACTGTGCCAGTGGAAGCGCATCGCTGAATGGTTCATCGATGAGATTGATGCGCGCAAGCAGCGTTCGGACTTCCTTTACAGACGCACACTGTCCAAGCAGCCACGGAATCAGCTCAAACTGTGCAATATTGTCCTTATCTGCCTGGTCCTCCTTCTGGTACACCGCATTTCCCACAAAATTCAGTCCTGCCATACACAGCCCTGTCTCGTTGATTGCTTCATAGTACAGCGGCTCATCTTCCGGCACATATGCCATTCCAATCATGGCGTAATGGTGCGCCATCACACCCGCCTTACGGAAATAAAACGGATAATTCCGCGGTGTGATGATAATCTCATCCCCATAAGAAAACTCGTAATCCAGCGTCCTCCCAAAATAAAAATCTTTTGTTTGATACGTAATGGCTGTACACATACTCCCTTTTTCCCCCGATCACAATGTTCCCCTTATCTGACGAAGTGTGTCGAAACGCGAGCTTCCTTTTCCGGCAAACCATATGCTTCTTTTCCGAGTGCAATACTTTTCATCAGAAACGCCATATTTTTCGCCAGCGCCCGCATGGTCTGGAGCCCCTCTTCATCCGCCACGGCTTCCCCAGGCAGTCTGCCGTGGACACTGTTCCAATATTGGCTGGAAGCCACCGGCATGCCGCTGATAGTGAAATACTTGTTCAGCTGATCAAAGGTCGCCGACAAACCGCCTCGCCGTGCCACCGCAGCAGCAGCGCCGACTTTCATCGTTTTGTCAAAAGGCGTACTGTAAAACAGCCGATCAAGGAATGCGATAAGCGTGCCGTTTGCAGAAGCATAATAGACCGGACTTGCAATCACTAAGCCACCAGCCTGTTCAAACTTAGCCGCCGCCTCATTTACAAGATCCGCAAAGACACAGCAACCAGTTTGCGCACATCTGCCGCATGCGATACAGCCCCTGATGTCCTGTCCTCCCACCTGTAACACTTCCGTTTCGATTTCGTCTTGTAAAAATATCTTTTCCATTTCTGCCAAAGCAATACCTGTATTGCTGTTTTTTCTTGGACTTCCATTTACCATCAATACTTTCATTCTAAACACCCCCTTAAATCAGCTTATGCACTGCCGCCTCGTTCCATGCGCAGTCGTCTTCCTGCCCCAGCGCCGCAACAATTTTTTCGACCACATCTTCTACGGTACATTCGTCACATACC
>CANBFZ010000225.1 GCA_947367725.1 uncultured Eubacterium sp. | reverse complement strand
CAAATACACCATTTACAGTGCCTCTCGCTCCATCCGCAGCAAATCCTGTACAATCTGCTCAACCTGCCAGATCGCTCGATCCACCTGTTCCTTTGCCTCACTGATTTTGGACTGAACGAACACATCTGCCAGAATCCCATCAAAGAAAAAGTCCGCAAAAGTCAGGAATCCACCGATATCAATCTGAAAATTTAGTACCCCTCTAACGTCCTGCAGTTCTTTTTGAAACACCACGACCTGACGCTTCGCCGCTTCCAGCTCATTTCTTGCATCTCTCAGCTTCATGTGTTTTCCAATGCCGCCGATCAAGTCAAACCCCAACATATCAGCGATCCCAAAATTCGATGCTGCATTGAGTTGTTCCCGCGCCTGATACAGATATTGCAAAGTTCGCCTGCCTGCGTCCATTGCTTCTCTGATTTCTCTCAAATTCTGTCCTCTATCCATCATTTCCTCCCTAAACGATACCCTGCACAATGCAGGTTACCGCATTTTTTCCAGCTGTTCCATCCATGCCGCTTCCCGAAAACCGGTCAGCACAAAATCATCACCAATCACAAGGGGTCTTTTCACCAGCATGCCATCACTTCCCAAAAGCGCAAGCTGCGCAGTCTCATCCATATCCGGCAGTTTTTTAGAAAGTTCCATCTCTCGATAAAGAATTCCGCTGGTATTAAAAAACTTCTTCAAAGGCAATCCGCTCATCTGCTGCCAGTTGCCCAGCGCCTCACTGCTGGGATGTTCTGCTTTGATATCAAACAATTCATAGGCCACCCCGTTTTGGTCAAGCCAAGCCAGTGCCTTTTTACAGGTGGAACACTTTGGATAACAATATACTTTGATCATTTAAATTTCCTCCATCCATGCCTGCTCCGTCCGGATTTCACCCAGCGTCGGATAGGTTTTTAACGTTTTTTCAAAGGCGTACTTCTCTTTCTGCGCCTCTTTTTCATCCTTAGAAAATCGCTTTGCGTAAGCGTAAAGCACCCTGTGGGCACTAGGGCTGTATTTCATCGCTTTCAGAAAATTCCGCAGCTGTTTGCTATAAAGCCGGTTTACTTCCTCCGCGCGACACGCGCCGATCAATTCCAGAAACAAAAGTTCCATCTCAATCTGATACCGAAAAAATCCCATCAGTTTGTTTGAGGAAAGCAGTGCGCGTCCCCGTGCCGCCCCCTCTGCAACAGCACCTTGTTCCAGTTCCCGCTGCATTGCCATCACTGCGATCGCCTCGATCAGCGGATTCCCAGAAAAATCCGTTTCCGGCAAACGAAAATAGTCTTCTGGCATTTCGCAAAGCCGCTGCCCATCTGTCTGCTGCAGCCTGTTGATACGCATCTGCAGCCAGAAAGCATCGGCACTTTCCCTATCATTGCGGAAGGTTTTCATATTATATCCGTCATTGGCAATCCCGCCTACTTTCATCGGAATCAGATTCGATGCGCCCAGGTAAAAGCCAAAAATCCCAAAGATGAAACCACTCACTCGTATCACATTGCTGTGGGGACACAATCCCATCACCATAAAGCCGCAGACACCAAACAGCAAATTGAAAAGCCCGCCGCCCAGGTTATATAAAACTGCCGGAAACTGCCCGTCCGCATCCCGCTCAGGCGGATCTAATAAACACTGTCCGCCAGTACCCATCAGGGTGAACTTTCTGCGCACAATCTTTTCTCCCTGTCTAACAAAGATCGTATGCCCCGCCCGAAAAGAGACAAACTTGTAGCCGGACAAAAGACCGAACACCAAATGTCCCCCTTCATGAACCACCAAATGAACATAAATACTCACAACAATGGCAGGCAGCACACACATAACAGCGGTAACATCGCCATCTGTAATTACCATAGACAAGACGCCGATCAGTGCGCCAACTACAGCTCCTACCAAAATCTGCAAAAAGGGAACTAGCTTTCTCTTATGTTTCACACAATACCTCCATAGCCTCTGCGTATCCATCAAAGCCTTTGCCCATCACGGTTGCTACGCAGGCGGCACGCACATAGGAAATCTGCCTGAAATCCTCTCGTTCTCTGACGTCGGAAATGTGCACTTCTACTGCCGGAATTCCCACCGATTTCAGTGCATCTAAAATTGCCACACTGGTATGGGTATATGCCGCCGGATTGATGACAATGCCATCATATGTACCGTATGCCTCCTGAATGGCATCTACAATGGCACCCTCATGATTGGATTGAAAAAATGCGACTTCCACACCCAGTCTGAAAGCCGCCTTTTCGATGAACACAATCAAATCCGAGTAAGTCGATGTCCCGTAAATCTCCGGCTCCCTGACGCCCAACATATTGATGTTGGGACCGTTGATGACCAGAATTTTCATCATTCTCTCTCCTCGTTATTATTGATATAAAAATCGCTCCAATAGGAATACGCGTCTTTACGTTCCTCGTACATCTGCGCAAGCGGCATAGACTGCGAAAGTGGTCTACCGTCTGTCTCCAGCTTGTCGAGATCTCGTTTGATCCAGATCACGATTCCGTTCTGTTTTAAAATATTATAATTGACTTTCTTTTTTACAACACCGCCGCCGGTTGCAATGACAAGACCCGTCTGTACGCAGGCTTTTTCCAGCATCTCCGTTTCCACTTTGCGAAAATAGGATTCGCCTTTCTGATCGAAAATTTCTGGAATGGACATGCCTTCATGCGCGACAATCATATCGTCAATGTCCACAAATTTCCGTCCCATCCGGTCTGCAATTTCACCACCCAACAGGGTTTTACCTGCGCCGGGCATGCCGATCAAAATGGCGTTCAGCGTTTCACTTCTCACCTCATCGATGGCATTGTCAATTTCCTCATTTTCGATTTCTTTGTGCTGGAACAGTTCACTGGCTTCTTTTCCCTGTGCTACCAGCATCTCCAGCCCACCAGCAGCTGGAATCGAACGCTCCATGGCGTCCAGCACCAGTTTGGTTTTATTGGGGTTGTAAATCAAATCCACCACACCGCAGCAATTTCGAAAATCATCCATATTGACAGGTGCTCTGCCGTTATTCGGGTACATCCCTACCGGCGTCGTATTGACGATGATCTCCGCATCAAAATGACGACTGATATTCTCATAATTATTTTCGCCGGTTCTGGAAACCACGACAACCTCCGAAGCGTCCAGATCCTTCAAAACCGCTTGTACCGTCAGCGATGCACCGCCGCTGCCCAATACCAGACACTTCATGCCTTTCACAGCAATTCCACTGCTTGAAAGCAAGTAGGAAAAACCGAAATAATCCGTATTGTAGCCTCTTAGTTTCCCATCTTCGCCGCGCACGACTGTATTGACGCTGCCGATGGCTTGCGCCGTCTCCGACAGCTCGTCGCACAGTCCCATCACTGTCTTTTTATACGGAATGGTGACATTAAAACCGCCGTACGCCTCATTTTCGAGGAGTGCGGCAAGTTCCGATTCGCTGACTTCGCACAGTTCGTACGGATAATCACCGAACTTGCTGTGAATCAGCGGCGAATAGCTGTGTGTCAGTTTAGCCCCAATTAATCCAAACTTTTTCATGTTAAATCTCCATATAACTTCCTAAATACTTGAATTCCTGAGTCAGATCTTCAAGCTGATTCATCAGCCGGACGAATTCTTCAGAATATACTTCCGACACGATGTCGAAATAGAACATATAATCAAAATCCCGTTCCGGAATTGGACGGCTCTCCAATTTGAAAATCTGAATGCCCAAAGCATTAAATCTCGCCAGCACGTTGTACAGAGAACCTGGTTTATGGGATACGACGAGCTTCAAACTGGTCTTATCGGCGCCTGGATAAATTTCCAAGTTCTTGCTGATACAGATAAATCTGGTGTAGTTGTTTCCGTTATCTTGTACCCCCTCTTCCAGACATTCCAGGCTATAAAGCGGACCGCATTCGTAAGCGGCAAGCGCTGCTACATCGGTTCTGTCAGATTCCGCCACCATCTTCGCCGCTTCCGCTGTATTTTCACATACGGTGATCTTTGCATGCGGAAAATGTTTCAGATAATCATCGCACTGCATAATTGCCTGCTCATGAGAAAAAATCTCTTTGATATCTTCTTTTTTGGTGCCTCGTTTGGCTAAAAGACTATGGTCGATTTTTAGTTTGATGCTTCTGACGATATAGAAGTTGTACTTCATCATCAAATCATAAATCTGGTTGACAGAGCCTGCTGTGCTGTTCTCAACCGGCAGAATACCGTACTGGCACAGACCTTTGTCGATGGCTGCAAACACGCCGTTGAAATTCTTCACATACATAATCTTCGG
>CANBFZ010000224.1 GCA_947367725.1 uncultured Eubacterium sp. | reverse complement strand
AACACAGAAGCAGATTGCGAAAATAACCAGACAGCCCAGGACAACCGGCGTATTTTGATTGCCGATGGCGTCGATCAGCAGACGCCCCATACCTGGCCATGAAAATACAGTTTCCGTCAAGATCGCACCGCCCAGAAGTGCGCCCATTTCAATCCCTGTTACAGTAACCGTCGGAATCAGTGCATTTCTTAAGGAATGTTTTATAATTACTTTTCTTTCTGGCACGCCTTTGGATCTAGCAGTTCTGATATAATCCTGACGGATGACTTCCAGCATAGAAGAACGTGTTGTTCTGGTGATGGTCGCCATGGACTCTGCACCCAGTGTAACAGACGGCAAAATCAAGCTCCAAAAACCGTTCTGCATACCGCCGGAAGGCAAAATGCCTAGATGTACAGAAAATAGCAAAATTAGCATCAAGCCGAGCCAGAACGACGGCATTGATACGCCCAGCAGCGCAATAATCATACCGCCGTTGTCAAAGACGGAGTACTGTCTGGTTGCCGAAATAATACCGATTGGAATCGAAACTGCGACTGCAAAGGCAATCGCCCCTACTGCTAAAAGCACTGTATTGGGAAATCTGGAGAAAATCTCAAAGGTTACGTCGTTTCCAGTTACATAAGAAATTCCCATATCTCCATGTATCAAATCCCAAATATATCTTGCATACTGCACGATAAACGGATCATTTAACCCCATTTCCTCTCGCAACTGCTGAATACTTGCTTCTGTTGCGCCCGTGCCGAGGAGGGTTCTTGCCGGATCACCCGGCTGAAAACTCATAATTGCATATACAATAAAGGTTACCCCTAGAAGAATGGGAATTAGTGAAAGAATTCGTTTGATTATGTACTTATGCATACAATTACCTCCATTTTATGGTAATTAAAGAGGAAGAGGGCTTCCAGAAGCCCCCTCCATCTCACTGTTTCTGATACAATATTCAATTAATATCTAATTGTATTAAAGTCCATTCCGAAAACACCGTCCTGATATACATTTTTCAAGCCGGCTCTATAACCGATCAGGATTGCCTTACCGGTAATAGGAACAACATGTGCATCATCCATCAGTTCTTTATTGATTGCTTCATATGCAGCTTTTCTTTCTGCTTCATCGATAATACCAACCGCATCATCAATCTTCTTAGACATCTCATCGCTCTTAAACTGTGAGAAGTTGTTGGTACCTAAGCTGTCTTTGTGGAATAACGGTCTTAAGAAACGATCCGGATCCGGTGCTGTTGCCCAGCCCATGATTGCCATTTCAAACTGACCCTGACCACACTGTTCCATATGGGTTGCAACCGTATTCTGTGTAACTTCCACTTCAATGCCGATATCCTTCAGATTGCCCTGAATTACAACTGCCATCTTCGTGTTCATATCACTCATGGAACGGATTACAATTTTTTCGCCTGCAGCCTGTTTGAAGCCAGATTTCTTTAAATATTCTTTTGCTTTTTCAACATCGTAGGTGTAACCTGCATCAACGCTGCCCACAACAGCAGACGGCAGAATGCTGGTCATTCTCTCGCCTAAACCTTCCTGAGACGCCTGAATTACAGCTTCTTTATCTACTGCATATTCAATGGCTTTTCTAAAATCAGGATTGTTAAAAGGTTCTTCAGTTTCGTTAAAGAATAAGCCGTACAGCTGGTTTGCAGTGGTTTCATACAGACCCAATTCTTCATTTTCTTTTATTCTAGTGTAGTCTGATGTCAACACAGAAGTATTGATGTCAATTTCACCAGTTTCCAAAGCAATGGTTCTGCTGGAACCTTCTGGGATGACTCTTAGTTCCAGTTTTTCAAACTGAGAAGCGTTTTCTGTATCGAAATAATTTTCATTCTTAACAAAGACAGCTTTTTCACTCGGCGTCCAGGACTCAAAAACGTATGGTCCGGAACCTACAGGGTTTTTCGCAAAGTCATTGCCGCTTTCAATCAGTTCGCTTGGCAGAATGCTGCAAGCAGGGTCAGCCAGATTGCTTAGCAGTGCTGCAAACGGTTTGCTTGTTTTAATCACGAAGTGGTAGTCATCTTTAATTTCCACGTCTTCAATGTATGCTACAATATGCGCCACTAAAGTCTGCTCTTTGGCTCTCATCAGAGATGCCTTTACATCCTCTGCAGTCAAATCTGTTCCATCGGAGAATTTGATGCCTTCTTTCAGTGTGAATTCCCATTCCAGATCGGAAATGTTTTCCCATTTTTCTGCTGCATCTGGCACGACTTCCAGCTTTTCGTTAAACTTTACCAGTCTGCTGTATACAGCAGTAATGGCAAGCTGGGTCTGTAAATCTGAAAAGTTCGTAGGATCCATGGTGCTGATATCACCGATAGAACCTACGCGCAGCGTATCACCGAAGGCATTTTCATCTCCACCGCTGCCGCCACAGCCTGTCAGTGCTGTAATGGACAGCACCAAAACTAATAATAAACTCAGTATCCTTTTCATGTTCTTCCTCCTTATCCTCTCTTCAGGAACGCGGTGATGCAGTGCAGCGCACCTTTTCCCTTCATGATTTCAGAAATATCGACGGTTAATACTTTGATACCGTTCTTCTCCAGTGCTTCCTGACATCTTGGATTGCCTTCCGGCATTACAATCAATCCTGGTTCTAACGCAACAAAGTTGCAGCCAAATGTTTCTCGCACTTCTGTTCTTGATGGGGCTTCAACAATCTTATAGCCTTTCTTTTTCAGTACGTCCAGCACATCATACGGCACCTGCGATGCATGCACCATGATTACATCGTTGCTGGCAGCATTCATCAAGCCATCAATATGTATGTTGCTGTAAGGCTGCTGCATATGCAGCACTTCCGTAACACCCATGCGCTTCAATTCATATTCTACCTGCTCAAATCCGCTTCTGTTACAACGGGAACCTGTAGACAGTACCACCGTATGGCGGTCAACCCACATGGCGTTGGCGCCTTCAAACATGCCATCTCCATTGATGGTTCTGATAATTGGAACGCCCAGGTCTGCCAACGCTTTTGCAATATAGCGTTCTTCGCCTCGCCTAGCCGCCATACCCGGTCTTGTCAAAATCGCACCTTCTGGCGTCATCAGCATCAAATCTCTGCAAAAAATCGCATTAGGCCTGTCCTCTCGCTGCTCTTCCACATAGTACACCTTCACACCGTGCTGTCTGTATAGGTCAGTCACCGCGTCATGCTGCTTCCGCATCAATGCAACATCAATGGGTTCTTCGGAAAACCGATTCGCATTCTGATCAAAGTTTTCCACTTCTTTGCCCGGACGACGCATTAAAACGGCACGAAGGGTTTCCACTTCTGATGATACACCCCAGTCGCCCCAATATTCATGTAAATCCTCCGCAAAAGTAGTTTCCTTCGGGAACCATCTCTCTCCAGGGATCGCATCAATATCTATTCTCTTGTCATTCTCGTTTGCCACCGCATCTACCTCCTGCTTCCAAACTTTATGCGCATATATGCTTTACTTTAACGCAAATATCATGCCAGATAATAAAAAAGTGCAAAACGTCTGAATTCTGCACCTTTTCTAATTCATTTATCCGTGTCGAAAGTAAAGTTTTTTTGACTATCAAAATTTCTTTACCACTACAGGTTAAGAAATTTTTACCCACGGGTTAAGTTATATTTCTTCATTTTATAATGCAATGTCTGTTTGGAAATGCCCAGCCGCTCTGCGGACTTTACCAGATTCTCCGAACATGCAAGGCTTCTGGTAATCAATTCCTTTTCGTATCGCATCAATTCCTGCTCCAAAGAAAAAAATTCCGGCAATACAATGGATTCTCCATGTTCAAAAAAATCTTTCTGCCCATTTCCGTATACTCTTTTCTGCAGATACTCCGGCAACGCATGGACGCCAATGGTACCACAGGAAGTCAAATTAAACGCCCCTTCTATGGCATTCCGCACCTCACGAACATTCCCCGGCCAGTTATAGGACTGAAACAACTGTAACGCCTCTCTATCAAGCCCCTGAATATCTTTCCCCATCTTTTGATTCAAAGTTTTAATAAAATAGTCTGTCAGGGAAGGCAAATCTCCCATCCTCTCGCGAAGCGGCGGCACATTCAGCTGCACCGCACTAAGCCGATAAAATAAATCCTCTCGCAGCTTATTCTCTTTGACACATTTTATGGGGCTTTCATTGACCGCCGATATGATTTTCACATTGACCTTGATCGGATTGTACGCGCCAATCCGATTCACCTGCTTTTCTTCAATTGCCCGCAGAATTTTTGCTTGTACCCCGATTTCCATCGAATTGATCTCATCTAAA